>QKCE01000291.1 GCA_003245785.1 Spirochaetales bacterium
GGTGAAGTTGAGGGTGCGCGCCAATTCCAAAAAATACTTGATCTTGGTGATATTCATGGAACCCCTCCGGGATGCCCGCGTTCCCCGGGCTTTCGCGCTCCGTCTCGCAAGGCGACCATATCCATTTTAAGGCTCTTATTCCGTTTTGTATATATAAGTCGCTAAAAGTTATATTTCCCAGATTCAGCCCCCTGGCTTAAGATGAATAATCTATAAAATAAATATTTATAGATAAGGGAGGCACCAATCCGTGAAAATACTCGGAATCGCCGCCGGACGAAAGAACGGCAACTCGGAAATATTGATGAAGGAAGCCCTGCTCGCGGCGGAGGAAAAAGGCGCGGAGACGTCCTGGTTCAACCTGCATGACGCCCGGATCATCCCGTGCACGGGCTGCGAAGTCTGCACCATGCGCGTCGCCATGAAGCACGAAAGCCCCGACTGCATCCACAAGGGCAAGGACGACATGGACAGGATAATGGCGGAGCTCGCCGAGGCGGACGGCCTCGTGGTTTCGGTCCCGTCCTTTTGCATGCAGCCCCAGGGAATATGGAGGATATTCACCGACCGCTGGCTCCCCTTCGAATGGGCCCTCCAGAAGCAGGCGGGCCTCGTGGAGAAGGCGCCGGACCGCGTGGCGGGCCTCATTACCTGCGGAGGGTCGACCCAAAACTGGATGACGATGACGCTGGCGTCGCTGAACGTGTCCATGTTCATGCAGTCCATCAAGGTGGTCGACATGATGATGGCGACGGGGGTCGCGAGGCCCGGCCACGTGGTACTGAAGGAGAATTTCATCGAACAGGCGAAACGATTGGGCCTGAACGTCGCGAAATCCTGTTCCATGGATTACGACAAGGTGGAATATCTCGGCGAGGAAAAGGGTTGGTGTCCCGTATGCCACCATAACCTGATCATGAAGGGGAAGCCCCACTGGGACGGACTGTCCTTCAAGCATGAATGCGCCCTGTGCGGGGCGGGCGGGGAGCTGAAGGCCGACGAGTCCGGGGAAGTGCGCTTCGTCGTCGCGGACAACGGCCTGGAACACTGCCGGATATTTACCGAGGGACGCGAAAACCACGGCGCCGAGATCGGCCTCGTCCAGAAAACCTTCTTCGAGAATATCGGCGCGGCGAAGGCGAAAATGCCGCGCTACGAAAACTACAATCCGAGAAAAATACTTTAACGGGAGACGGGCGAAATGAAAGCAGCGGTGTATTACGGAAAAGGGGACGTCAGGATAGAGGATAAGCCGATGCCCGTCCCGGGAGCGAACCAGCTCGTGGTGAAGATCGACTATTGCGGTATTTGCGGAACCGACGTGGAGTCCTATACCCACGGTTTCCCGATCCCGCCGCCCATCGTGCTGGGCCACGAGAACGTGGGTACGGTAACGGCGGTGGGGGAAGGCGTCACCGGGTATAAGCCGGGAGACAGGCTGCTCTGCGGGCCGCCCTCCCAATGCGAGGAAATGTGCCCCTCCTGCACGCGGGGCGAGCCCAACGTCTGCCTCTACGGTTTCCCGCGCACCGCGGGGATCGGCGGTCCCGACGGCGGCTACGCGGAATACATGCTGGTGCGGGACGTGAAGCACACCCTCCTCGTCAAGATTCCCGAGGGCGTGGACCCCAAGCAGGCCGTACTCTTCGACGTGATCTGCGTGTCCTTCCACGGAATAAGAAAGTCGCGCTTCAAGCTCGGCGACAACGTGGTGGTGAGCGGGACCGGATCGATCGGCCTCGCGGCGATATCCCTCCTCAAGGCGGCGGGGGCGAACAAGATCATCGCCCTCGGGACGACCACCGCCAAATTCCCCCTGCTGAAGGAATACGGGGCGGACTACTGCATCAATCCCAACGAGGTCGGGGATCTCGCCGGGGAAGTCAAAAGGATATTCGGCACGTCCGTCGGGGCGGACGTCGCGTTCGAGTGCGCGGGCAACAATCCCTCTCTCGAGAACTGCGTGCTGAAGTGCGTGAAGCCGGGCGGACAGGTCATGATGCTCGGCACCATCGGCGCCCCCATGACCCTCGTTCCCGCCATGTACTCGATCTTCGAGATCGACCTCCAGGCGACCTTCGTGTACACCCCGGAAGAGGTGAAGATGTACCTGGAAATGCTCCACGCGGGAAAGATCTCCTTCGGCAACATGGTCACCGATATCATCGCCCTCGACGACGTGGTCGAAAAGGGACTCGCGCGCAAGGACAAGAAGGGACAGATCAAGATCCTGATCGATCCCTCATTATAAGGAAACGGAACGATGTCGAACGAATACCCTAATCTGCTATCCCCGCTCAAGGTGGGAAACCGGATACTGAAAAACAGGTTAATAACCGGGCCCTCGACCCTGCACTCGGCCTCCAACGGCGAGCAGTACCCGACGGCCGAGGCGATCGCCCATTTCGCGGGCCGCGCCAAGGCGGGCGCCGCCCTCGTCACCTGCGCCGGCGTGAGCTTCACGCCGACCGGGGACGACGGCATGCACGCGAGCTGGGACGTGTACAAGCCCAACTCCCTCAACGCCCTCGCGCACCTTGCCGAGCGGATCCACTACCACGGCGCCCTCGCGTCGATGGAACTCGGCGGCGGCGGAATGACCGGGGGCGGCTACGCGGTAAGCGACGGCGCCCTCCTCATCAACCTCGAGCCGGGCAGGGAAATGCCGAAGGAAGAGATCGCCCGGCTCGTGAAGTGCTACGGCGACGCGGCCGCGGCGTGCAGGGACGCGAACTTCGACGGCGTGTTCCTCCACATGGGCCACGGGCTCCAGGTGGGCCAGTTCCTCTCGCCCCTGACCAACAAGCGGACCGACGAGTACGGCGGGTCCCTCGAGAACCGCGCGCGCTACGCGATCGAGGCGATCGACGAGATACGCCGAAGGGTCGGCAAAAACTTCCTCATCGAGGTCCGGATAAGCGGCACCGAAATCGAGGAGGGGGGAATCGGGATCGAGGAGGCCATCGCCTTCACCGAGATGATCCAGGACAGGATCGACATGATCCACGTGTCCTGCGGCATGCACAACCCGAAGTACATGACGATCACCCATCCCTGCGGCTTCCTGCCGAGCGTGCCGAACGTGTACCTCGCCGAGGCTTTCAAGAAAAGCGGCAAGATCAAGATTCCCGTCGTTACCATCGGCGGCATACAGGACCTGGACGAGGCCGAGGGAATCCTCGCGGACGGGAAGGCGGACCTACTCTGCGTGGTGCGCGGCGTCATCGCGGACACCGACCTGGTGAACAAGGCCTACGAGGGCCGGGGCGACGACGTGACCCCCTGCATCAAGTGCATGAGATGCCACGACAGCACGGTCTTCGGCCACAAGTTCCTGTGCGCCGTGAATCCCGTGATCGGGATGGAGCACGAGCTTTCCCTCGTCGACGCGAAACCCGCGAAGGCCAAGAAGGTCGCGGTGGTCGGCGGCGGTCCCGCGGGCATGAAGGCGGCCCTCACCGCGGCGGAACGCGGGCACGACGTGACGCTCTTCGAGAAATCGGGAAGCCTCGGCGGCGTCCTCAAGTTCGCGGCCCACGTTCCCTTCAAGTACCCGCTGAACAATTTTCGGGAATATCTCGTGAAGCAGATCGCGAAATCGAAGGTGACGGTAAAGCTCAATACCGAGGCGACGAAGGCGCAGCTTCTCGCGGGCGGCTATGACAAGGTGATCCTGGCCCTTGGGGCCGAACCCCTCATCCTGCCCATCCCCGGCATGGCAGAGCCCTTCGTGAGGAAGGCCGTGGATATTTACGACGATCTCGCCTCGGTCGGAAACCGCGTGGTCGTGATCGGCGGCGGCCAGGTGGGCTGCGAGACGGCGCTCCACCTCGCCATGCTCGGGAAGAAGGTGACCCTCCTCGAGATGCAGAAGGAAGTCGCCCCCGACGCGTCGATTACGCACCGGACCGAGCTCCTCCTCGAACTCGCCAAGGAGAAAAACCTGACGATCGTTACCGGGGCGAAGTGCAGCTCCGTGACCCGCGACAGGGTCGCCTACCTCGACGCGTCCGGCAAAACGGCAGAAGTCCCGGCGGACTCGATTATCGCCGCCACGGGCATGAAGCCGCGCACCGAAACAGTCGAGGCGCTCCTGGGCAGCGCGAAGCGCGTGGATATCGTCGGCGACTGCGTGAGGGCGAGAACCGTGGAAAACGCCATGAAAGAAGGCTTTTATTCCGCGCTGAACGTATAGGAAAGACGGAGTCGAAAGGAGGAGAATATGTCGACGAAGGATCTGTCCTTGACCAAGAGCAATTTCGGCCGCAAGGGCTGGGGAATACTGATCATCGCGTTTTTCAGTATTCTGTTAATGAGTTCGATTATCTATGACTCATTGAACGTGACGATCGCGGTGTTCGCGGAGAAATTCGGGATGGCCAACCCGGCCCCCCTGTATATCTTCTCGACCATCGCGGCCTGGATCTCGGTGCTGGGCGCGGTACTCTGGGGCGCGATCTGCACGAAGAAAACCATCAAGTTCGCGTGGTCCGCCTCCCTCTTCCTGGGGAGCGTGATGTGCGTGCTCTGGGGCTTCGCGCCGAGTCCCGTGGTTTATTTCCTTTCCCTGGCCCTCGCGAGCGTCGCCGGAATGGGCTTCGCCTACATCGCGAACCTGAACGTCATCTCGAACTGGTTTCCCAAGAAGAAGGGACTGGCCATGGGCTGGGTCACCATCGCGTTTCCCCTGTCGGCGGTCCTTACCGTGCCAATCATGTCCAACGTCGTCAAGACCAGCGGGCTCACCGGCATTTACGCGATCTATGCCGTCGCGACCTTCGCGCTCGGCGTCATCGTCGCGGTCTTCGTGCAGGATTACCCGGAACAGTCCGGCGCGTTCCCCGACAACGACAGGAACTACGATCCCGGGGAAATGCGGAAGCAGCTTCAGGCCGGGCTCGAGTACCAGAAGATCTCGGCGTGGCAGCCCAAGCGGCTCCTCAGGACCGCCAACGTGCACAAGATCGCCGTTTCCCTCGGCATCATGGAACTCATGTCCCTGGGGATCATGACGAACTTCATGCCCCGCATGATGCAGATCGGTTTCAAGGAAGGGCAGATAATCCCGATGCTGATGATGGCCGGCATGATCGCCATGTTCGGCAGTTATCTCTGCGGCATTCTCGACGCGAAAGTCGGTCCGAAAAAGGCGGTGATCATCACCCAGCTTTTCGGCCTTGCCTCGCTCGTCCTCAATCTCGTGGGCGGGTACCTGAAGGTCGCCGGGCAGGACGCCGTCGCGATCGCGCTCATGTTCGTCGCGCAGCCCTTCCTCGGCATAATGCTCGGCGGCTCGGCGAACTTCCTCGTGTCCCTCACCACCACCATCTGGGGGCGCTACGATTTCAACATGGCGTACCGCGTGCTGAAGCCGCTGATCGCCGTCATCGGCGCGCTGGGGATCACGATAGTCGGCGGCCTCGGAAATACCGTGGGCTATTCGTACTCCTACCTGGTGCTCGCCGTTCTCGGTTTCATCGCCCTGGTTCTGCTGTTCGCTATCGACGACTCGTACGTCGGATTCGCGGAGAACGCGGTGGCCGAGAGGGAGAAGGCGAAGGAGCGGGCCTGACCCGCGTACGCCGCGCGCCGCTCGCCGCGCGGGCGGTGTAGCCCGCCTGCGGTGCCTGCGGCCGGTCGTTTCGCGCCCGGCGCGGCCCGAGCGATACGAAGGGTCGCGCGAATCCGTTCCCGAATGAAAAGGGCCGTCACGGAAGGTTTTCCGCGACGGCCCTTTTTTCGTTTTAAGCGCGGGCGGTAGAATCCGGCCCACGGGCGTTGCCCCGCTTAGCCGGACCCCTGTTCCCGTCAGATCCTGTGCGCCACGCCGAAGGCCGACCTCATGGCCTGCTGGATGGTACCGGTCGCCTTGCAGTCGGCGAGCATGTAGAACTCGGGCGAAATGCCCGAGAGCGTCAGCGCTTCGTCCCGCAGGGGCTTCATGCCGACGGAGACCACGACCTGGTCGCAGGGGACGGTTTTCGTCTCGCCCATGGCGTCGCGGTAGACGACCGCGTCGGGGCGAATCTCCGTGACCGTGGCGTTCAGTACCGGGTGGAAATTGCCCAGCTTGTGCCAGTAGGCCGAGAGCATCTCGGAGTAGTGGATCTTGGTCGCGTCGGCGGCCAGTTCCCCGCGCATCTCGATGACCGTCGCCTCGTGGCCGTTCTCGCAGAGGTGCATGGCCGCTTCGACGCCGACCTCGCCGCCGCCGATCACCGCGACGCGCTTGCCGAACTCGGCGGTCTTACGGAAAGCCTCCTCGGCGGTCCTGACGTTCGTTCCGTCGATTCCGGGAATCGGGGGCTTTACCGGAACCGCCCCGAGGGACGCCACGATTACGTCGTAGTCCTTGGCGGCGAGCAGGTCCCGGTCCGCCCGGGTTTTCATCTCCACCCGGATGTTCCGCTTCCCGACCTGGGCGATGAGCCAGTCCTTCAAATGCTTCACGGGCCATTTGAATACGGGGTAGTCCGCGTGCTTGATCGCCCCTCCGAGGGCGTCGGAGGCCTCGTAGAGGGTCACCTCGTGGCCCCGGTCGTGGAGGTACATGGCGCAACGCATGCCCGCCGGTCCGCCGCCCACGACGGCGACTTTCTTCTTCTTGCCGACGGGGTCGACCATCCGGGCGATCTTGTGCTCGAGGCCGATTATCGGGTTCACCGAGCACACGGAAATGAAGGGATCGTGAACGCCGCGGCCGTGGCACTTGTTGCACCGGATGCAGGGAACGACGTCGTCTCCCCGTCCTTCCTTTATCAGCTTGCCGTACTCGGGATTGGAGACCCAGGCCCGGGCCATGTAGATAAGGTCGACCTTTCCTTCCGCCAGGGCTTTTTCGCAGGTCTCCGGATAATGGTAGCCGCCGGTGCTCCCGACGATGAGCCCGTCGCCGACCCCTTTCTTGATGAGGGCGGCCTTTTCCAGGAGGGGGGTTTCCTCCAGGGTAAAGCCGGTGGGGTGGGCGTCGTCCACGTTCTTGGCCCGCAGCTGCACGACGTCGATATACTTCTTCGCCTCTTTCAGGAAGGTTATGGAATCTTCGAGGGTGTAGCCTCCCTCTTCGTCTTCCTGCGACCAGATAATCTCGATTATGAAATTCCTGCCCACTTTCTCGCGGACGCGCTTGAGCACCTCGAGGGGGAATTTCATCCGGTTCTCGAGGCTTCCGCCGTAGCCGTCCGTCCGCTTGTTGGTGAGGGGGGACATGAACTTCGAGGGAAGGTTCGCCCGGTAGCAGTAATGGATGCTGACCATGTCGAAGGCGAGGGTTTTCAGTATCGCCGCCTGCTCGGCGTAGGAGTCGCAAATCTTGTCGAGGGTTACCTCGTCGTAATCCTCGGGCATCCCGTGGGCGAATATTTTCTCGATCTCGAATTCCCGCATGGGGGGCGGGGCAAGCTCGCCGGGCTTGAGCTCCGGGGGAGCCGCGTCCTTGAAACGCATCAGGGGATAGGCCGAGGGGGGACCGACGAAGATTCCCATGCAGGCGATCGAATCGTGGTAGTGGATCGAGTCCGCCAGCTGCATGAGATAGTTTTGCGAGTTGGCGTCGTAAAGGTCATAGTCGGGGAAATGGGAGAAATCCGCCTCCATGGGCAACTGCACGCCCTTGGTGAAATTGTTGATTCCCATGCAGGTGGTGACGGCGGCGCCCCTCGCCTTGTTCTCGTAATGGGCGATGACCGTATCCGCGGGGTACGACTCCGGTCCCTGCAGGAAGTGGGGCAGGGAATTGGCGGCGACGAGCCGGTTCTTGAAGGTGAAATTGCCCACCTTCAAGGGGGAGAGCATGTGCTTATATTTGGGTTCCATCGGGTTCTCCTTTTCGGTTCAAGTTCTTTGTTTTCGCGCGGGCGCGGGTAAGCGGCGGGGGGCGCGGGGCTAAAGCCACTCGACGCTGCCGCGGACCGGCCCGTGGCGTCCCGCCTCTTCTTTCGGGTAGCCCATGAGGCAGCCGTGAAATCCGTAGCGGCCGGCGGGCAGGCCGAACAGTTTGCAGAATTCCGCGTTGGCGGACATGCTCTCGATGACGGAGGCGAGGCAAAAGCCGAGGTTCAGCGCCGTGGCCTTGAGCCACATGTTTTCCATGACGTGGGCCAGGCTCTGCCGTTCGGCGCGCCTCGCGCCGGCCCATTCGGCGACTACGACGAAACAGGGCGCGTCAAGGAAGCCCGGCAGCCCTTTTTCGGCCACCATGCCCCAGAGCCCTTCGAGTATTTGGCAATGTTCCCGGACGAAGGGATCGCTCTCCTTTTCCGCGAGGAGCCCCGCTAGGTCGAGTCGGGACTGCTCCTTTATCAGTTCGTGAATGCGGGGCAGGAGGGCGTGCCCGCGGGGCAATACGTAAAAGCGGCGGAAGATATCCACGTCGCCCGCCGAAACCGAGGCGAAGGGCGCCTTCATTCCCGCGTCGATGACGGCGTCGATTAGGCCCTTTTCCGGGATCGGGGTTTGGGCAAAGGCCCTGGTGGAACGGCGGGCGGCGAGTATCCCGTCGAGAACGCGGTTGTCTTCTTCGTTGAATGTCACGGTGACTCCTTGCAAAAAGGCCGTCCCTCGCGGGACAGCCTTTTAAGTTACTCGGTCAGGCGGAAATCAGAACGTCAGCTTGTAATTCGTGAATTCCGCGGCGGCCTTGAGGGCGGCCTTGATCTGGGGCTCGAGGCCCTTTTCCTTCGCGGTCTTGAGCGAGGACTCGGTCTTGGACATGAACACGGCGTTCCAGAACTTGTCAAAGTCGGCCTTGCTCATGGTCACGACCGTGCAGCCCTTGTCCTTCAGGAGCTGCACCTCGCTCGCGATCGCCGAGCCGTAGATCCCGGCGCTGTAGTTCATGACCTCGTCGGCCGCGTCCTGGATCAGCTTCTGCTGCGAGGCGGAAAGCCCGTTCCACCAGGCGAGGTTGACGGTCAGGAAGTTGCCGGCGGTGTAGGTGTTGTCGAGCATCCAGTACTTTGCCACTTCGTACACGCTCATGGAGATCATGGGGGCGAAGGCCATCTGGGTCGCGTCGACGATGCCGCGGTCGAAGGAGTCGTACATGTCCCAGGGGAACATCTGGGTGACCCGGAAGCCGAGGGCCTCGAACTTGGTCGCTTCCATGTTGCCGAAGGAGGAAGATCCCTTGGCCATGCCGGCGAGGTCGGTGAAGGGGAACTTGGCGCAGAAGGCGTTGGCGCCGCCGGCCACGACGTTCAGGTACTTGATGCCGTTGGCGGTCGCCTCGTCGGCGATAGCCTTGGAGCTCGCGGGATCCTTGAACATCACGTGCTTGAAATACGCCAGGGCGTTTTCGCTGCTGTTCGGGGCGAAGTCCGGGATGGAGCAGAGCACGGGAAGCCGGTCGCCGTGGGGGTTGTGGCCCAGGGCGATCATCTGGACGGCGCCGCTCGAGACGGCCTCGAGCTGGTCGTCGTTACCGTACAGGGTTCCGCCGTACTTGACGTTCACCTTGATCTTGCCGCCGGAGGTCTTCTCGAGATTCTCCGCGAAGTGCTTGATAAGCTCCCCGCCGGTTTCCGTTTCCGCGAAGGTCGAGGAAAACAGGATGGTGACGGGCTTGTCCCCTCCGGCCGCCGAAGCGTCCTTGCCGCCCCCGGCGAACGCGGCGGCCGCGACCAGCGCGACGATTGCGATCGATGCCAATGCCTTTTTCATAAACTCCTCCAAATAAAAAAGTGACTTTGATTTATGCCTTTCCCATCAGGGAGGGCAGGAAGGTGACCAGGTCGGGAAACAGCGCGATCACGAGGACCATGCCGATCTCGCACAGGAAAAAGGGTATGACTCCCCTGAAAATATCCGAGGGATTCACCCGGAGCGCGTTGGCCGTCGCGAAGACGTTCATCCCGATGGGGGGGGTGAGCCCCGCGATCTCGGTCATGAAGCACAGGGCGATGATTACGGCGTAGGGGGAATATCCCAGGGCGGTCAGGATCGGGAAGATTACCGGTACGGTGATGATGATGATCGAGACGATGTCCATGACGCAGCCGCAGACGACGTAGAGCACCATGACCAGGAGGAAGATCACGAAGGGCGGCGCCTGCAGGGAGGCGATCGCCACGGAAAGGTAGTCCGCGAGTCCGCTCAGGGCGATGAAGCGCGAGAAAATCTGGCCGCCGACTATGATCGGGAAAATGCCCCCTTCCATCAGGGCCGAGTCCCAAATGCAGTGGAAAATGTGCTTGAGGGGAATCTTCTTCGCGAGGGCGTAGACGACCACGGCGACGGCGCCGATGGCCCCGCCGACGGTCGCGGTAAACCAGCCGAGGATGGTCCCGCCGATGATCAGCGAGAAGAGCATCAGGATGGGCACGATGAGCCGGAGGGACTTGATCTTCTCGATCGCGGGGACCCTCTCGCCGGAGGCCGGGGGAATGGTTCCCTTTTTCACGAAACCGAGGACCCGAACGGTCGCCGCCAGGGCCAGGGCCGTAACGACGCCGGGAATGATGCCGGAAACCAGGGCGGTCCCGACGGAAAGCGTGATCCGCTGTCCCTGGAAGATGACGGGACTCGGGGCGACCATGCAGAACATGAGGATTCCCATGCTCGGGGGTATCAGGGTGGAAAGCGCCCCGGCGGCGGTAATGCAGCCCATGGAATAGGCCTCGTTATACTTGGCCTTTTTAAGCTCGGGGAAGGCGAGCTTGCCGAAGACGATGTTTCCCGCTACGGAAGAGCCGGAACAGGCGCCGAAAATTGCGTTGGAGGCGATCACCGTGTAGAGAAGGCCTCCCTTGACCCGCCCGAGCCACTTGTGCATCGAGTTGAACGCCCCTTCCGCGATTCCCGTCGCGCCGGCCAGGGCCCCGACGAGCATGAACAGCGGGAGGACGGCGAAGTTGTAGTTCGCCCCGAGGTTGAATATCGAGTCGGTGAACTGGGTCATCGTCATGTTCATGACGCCGAAGGATATGGCGATAAACCCGCCGAAGGAGGCGACGAGCATGGAGATGAATACCGGTATCCCGGCGAAGATCATGACCATCATCGCCGCGAAAAAAACAAGTCCGATTAACGTTTCGATAGGCATGGTTTCAGATTCCTTCGCATTCCTGCGGCATGTGGTTTTTGAGCGGGTCTTCCCGGTTTTTGGTTCCTTCCGCGTAGTGCCTGACTATGGACCAGAGAAAGGAAATCCCCAGGAGGAAAAATCCCAGGCCGTGGATGAAGGCGAAGGGCCATTTGGGAATGACGAGGAAATTCGTCGAGGTGGAGATAGGCGATTTCGCCTGGAAAAAGCGGACCATCAGCACGAAAAAGGCGCGGTAGCTGATGAAGAAGGCGATGGCGGCGCCCAGGGCGTTCCCGAGGGCGACGATGCCCTTTTCCACGGCCCGGGGAAAGCGAGAGGAAAGCATGTCGATCCTGATATGACCACGGTCCAGGGTTACGTAGGCGGAGGCGAGAAAGACCACCGGAATGTGCAGGTACTGGATGAGGGCCATGGCGATCGGTATGCCCCCGACCCAGGGAATCCCGAGTTTCGCGAGCTTCTCGCCGATCACGTTGAAAAAGGCGATCAGCATGATCAGGACGAGGCAAACCGCGGACACGTAGGACACGCCCTTGATTACCCCGACCAATCCGCGATCGATTTTCTGATACAATGACATCTTTTATTCTCCTGAGCGAATTCTTGACGCGACGGCCCGCGCGGTTGGCCTGGCCGATTGAATGATTTTAATTGCGAACAAAGGGGCTGTCCAATTCATAGTTTTCATATGTCTTATCCATAAAACCGATAGCGGAAAGGATAAAAATGATAATCCCCCGGGGGCCGCTCCTCTGGTACCATAAGCCCGTGGATATTCGATATATAGAGTCGTTTTTGACCCTGACGGAAGAGCTGAATTTCTCGAAAGCCGCGCGCAAGGTGTGCGTGTCCCAGTCGGCCTTCAGCCACCAGATCGCCTTGCTGGAAAGCGAATTCGGGAACAGCCTTTTCCACAGGAACAAGCGGGTCGTCGAGCTCACCGAATTCGGGAAGGAGTTCCTTCCCTACGCCCGAAGCATCGTCGGCGAATACCGGAACTGGGAGATGAACAGGGCCATGATCCGCCCGCGGGAGGAACGCTCCCTCCGGATCGGATTCCTCTGCGACCTTCCGGGGGACACGATCCCCCGGGCGGTGGAGGGTTTCAAGTCCGCCCACGGCGATATCGACCTCAATTTCTTCGACAGGACCCTGACGGGTATCCTTACGGGGCTACGGGAAAACGAATTCGACTGCGCCTTCACGATGGTCAACGACGCGGATACCTTCGAGGGGCTCCGGTCCGTCAGGCTCAGGACCTATCCGCTGTGCGCGGTCCTGCACCAATCCCATCCCCTGGCCGAACGCGACAGCATATCCCTGGCGGAAATCGCGACAGAAAGCTTTATCCATATCGATAACGAATCCTACGCGGCCGGAACGAGGCAAGTCCGCAGGCTTTGCGACGAACTCGGTTTCGAGCCCCGCCTGGCGAACAAGGTGTCGCAGGTTTCCAGCCTCCTCTCGCTGGTCGAGTTCGGCATGGGCATCGCCCTCGTGACGAGCGCGGCGGAGGGTATCGCGCCGAAAAGCGTCGTGTTCGTTCCCCTGGAGGAGCGGGACGCCTGCTCCCATTTGGTCGTCCTCTGGAGATGCTCGAACAAGAATCCCCTCCTGCCGGATTTCATCCGGTGCGCCGAGGAGCTGCATCAGGCCGTCGCGTTGGTATAGTGGTTCATGGACTTTACCCAACTGCGTTATTTTCAGTCCGTCGCGAAAACCGGAAACGTCACCAAGGCCTCCGAGACCCTCAACGTCACCCAGCCGAACGTGAGCCGCGGAATCGCGCGGCTCGAGGAGGAGATCGGCGTTCCCCTTTTCAGCCACCGGAAGGGGAAAATCGCCCTGAACGATTACGGCCGGGCGCTCCTGTCGAGCGTGGAAGCCGCCTTCTCGGAATTGGCGACGGGCGTGCAAACCGTTCAGCGGCTCCACGCGGCCCGCCAGGGCACCCTGACCCTGGCCTGCTCCATCGACGATTTCCTGCCCGACCTTCTCCAGCGCTTCTCCCTGGAACGCCCGGAAATCGGCATCCGGCAATTCAGCCACCCGTACCGGACCCTGGTGGACCGGCTTCTCGACCGCTCGCTGGATATCGCCATAACCGGCGAAACCTTCGAAGACCGCAGGATCGTCTACGAGCTTCTCGGGGAAAAGGACTACGCGATAATTCTGCCGGAAGGGCACGCGCTTTCCGGGGAGAGCCCGATTCGCCTCGAAAAACTGAAGGACGAAAAGTTTGTCTGCGACAGAACCCGGCTCGATCCCGATACCCTCGGAAGAGTCTGCGAGGAACACGGCTTTACGCCGGAGATCGCCTTCGAGGTGGAAAGCACCGAGCTGGTGTTCCGGCTTGTCGAGGGCGGGGCGGGTATCGCCTGCGTGCCCGTGCCCCAATACGTGAAAATGCGCTCCCTCCACGAGGATAGCCGGATCACGGTTCACGGGATAGGGGACGACTTTCCCCCCTCGCGGATCGGCGTCGCGTATCACAAAGGCTATGTCCTGCCGGAATCCGCGGAGCTCTTCATCGCCTTCATGAAGTCGTGGCTGGCCGAAGAAGAGCACGCGATCCACGCGCACAAACTCTGAAGGATTTCGGTTCGGTATTACCCGAACGGCATAACGGTGGAATGAAATTCATATTTTGACCTCCTCCTTTCCCTTGGTATACTTGGTTCCACTTGAATAAAAGGAGCGAGAAATCATGCCAATGGACCTCGAGAATAAAGTAGCCCTCGTAACCGGCGGGGCTTCCGGCATAGGACGCGCCGCCGCGCTGGAGTTCGCAGAGCTCGGCGCCCGGGTCGTCGTTTCGACCGGAAGCAACGTGGAAGGGGGCGAGGAGACCGTCTCGATGATACGGGCAGCCGGCGGCGACGCGTGCTTCGTAAAGTGCGACGTCGGCTCCGAGGCGGAAGTAAGCGCCCTCGTTGCCGCGGCGGTGGAAAAATACGGCAGGCTCGACTGCGCCTTCAACAACGCGGGCATAGGCCCGGACGGCGTCAGGATCCCCTTCGGGCCGCTCACCGACGTGACGGAAGGGAACTGGGACCGCATCATGAATACGAACCTGAAGGGCGTCTTTTTTTGCCTCAAGCACGAGCTAATCCGGATGCGGAAGCAGGGCGGAGGCGCCATAGTCAACACCGCGTCGATCGGCGGCCTGAAAATGGCCCCGGGCTTCGGCGCCTACGGACCGAGCAAGAGCGCCGTCATCGCCCTCACCGAGCTTGCCGCCCTCGAGAACGCCCGGCTGGGCATACGCGTCAACGTCGTGTGTCCCGGCCCGACCGTCGGGACCCGGCTCATGGACAATAACCTGGCCTCGAACCCGGAAGAGGAAGCCCTCCTGAAGGAACGGGTCATACCGATGGGGAAGCTCGGGACCGTCGTCGACGTGGCGAGATCCGTCGTCTGGCTCTGCTCGGATTACGCGAGCCACGTAACCGGCCAGGCCCTCTCGGTCGACGGGGGAATGCACGCCCAATGAAAGACCTCAGCCGCTACGCCCACGTCTTCCGGCCCCTGACCGTTCGGGGCGTGACCCTGAAGAACCGGCTCCAGTACGCGCCGACCGTCGTGCTCAAATGCGCCCCCAACGGCGACATGACGCAAGAGATGCTGGAGTTCATGAAGTGGCAGGCGGGGACGGGCGTCGCCTACGTTACCGTGGGGGACACCCCGGTCACCCACGAAAACGATTCCGCCTGGCTCTGCGAGATGAACGTCACCTCCGACGACGACATCCACGGCATGAACCTCCTCGTCGGGGCCGCGCGGGACAACGGGGCCGAGATTTCCGTCGAGCTCGCCCACGCGGGCCGGGGCTCGAGGCAAACCCCCGGCGGGCCGCCGGTCCTCGCGGTTTCCGCCTCGCGCCCCCTCGATCCCGCCCGCGCGAACCTGAAGGAGATGGACAGGGCGGACATGGATTATATGAAAGGCAGGTACGTCGACTGCGCCGTGCGGTGCAGGAACGCCGGCTTCCGGATGGTCATGGTCCACTGCGCCCACAACAACCTCCTCGCCCAGTTCCTTTCGCCGGCGAGCAACGCGCGGACCGACGCCTACGGAGGCTCCCCGGAGAACCGGAGGAAATGGCCCCTCGAGGTCCTCAAGGCGGTCCGGGAGGCCGTGGGGAACGACATGGTCGTCGAGATCCGCGTATCCGCCCAGGAGGACACGGCCGACGGGCTCGGGTTCGAGGAATCCCTCGCGTTCATGGAAGCGGCCCAGGACTTCGTCGATATCATCCATATATCCAGGGGAAATATTTTCGACCTGGCGGCCGGGGCCTTCACGATCCCGACCTACTTCAGCGGGCGGCAGCTCAACGTGGCCTTCGCGGCGGAGGCGAAAAAGCGGCTTAAGGTTCCCGTGGCCGTGGTCGGGAACATCACTACCCTCGACGAAGCCGAGGAGATACTCGCCTCCGGCAAGGCCGATATCGTGGCTATGGCGAAATCCTTCATGGCCGACGGGGAACTGGTATCGAAAACCCTCGCGGGAAGGGCAGGGGACGTCAGGCCCTGTACGCGGTGCGACCTCTGCGGGAACGCGAATACCTGGGGCACCTCCATGCGCTGCGCGGTCAACCCGAGGATGGGAACGCCGGGGGAGCTGACCCCCCTTCCTCCCGGAAAGCGGAAAAAGGTGATGGTGATAGGCGGCGGCCCCGCCGGGATGATGGCGGCCCAAACCCTGACCGCCCTCGGCCACGGGGTAAGCCTTTACGAAAAGAGCGGATCCCTCGGCGGCCTCCTCAAGGACGGGACCGCCCCGGCCTTCAAGGAGTACCTGAGAAACTACCTTGCCTGGGACGTTCGCATGACGGAGAAATGCGGCGCGACGATACGATTGAACGAGCGCGTCACGATGGAAACCGTCGAGGCGGAGAATCCCGACGCGGTAATCGTCGCCACGGGGTCCAAGCCCCTTATTCCGGTCATTCCCGGAATCGGCGGGCCCACGGTGAAGGCGGTCGCCGACGTCGAGTCCCGCCGGGAGGAAACGGGACGAAGGGTCGTCGTGTGCGGCGGCGGGCTTTCCGGCCTCGAGTGCGCCCTCATGCTCGCCATGGAAGGGAAGGAGGTCACCGTCCTCGACATGATCAGCGAAGGGGATTTTTGCGCGGGGATGCCCATATTCAACCGGGCGGACCTTTTCTCCCGAATGAGGCGCCACGGAGTCAGGCTGATCGGCGAGCGGCGAATTCTATCCGTCGACGATACGGGGGTCGGGACTGAAGGACCGGGAGGGACGAAGCACCGATACGACGCGGACACGGTCGTGTCGGCCTTCGGCGTCGAGCCCGAAAACGGGCTGGCCCTGGGCCTGCTCGCGCGATACGGGCCCGCGGTTTTCACGGTCGGGGACTGCGTCGCGAAGGGACGCACGGTCTTTCACGCGAACCAGGACGCGTACCGCGCGGCTTTGCGGATTTAAAACCGGAGGGCGGCCTAACCGCCCAATCGGGTAAAAATGTACCATTCTGTTACCGGAAAATACAATAATGTTCGTTGTGGGATTATGCCATTCACCGGTATGATTTTTCAAATAACCCCCAAAAAAGTTAAGGGGAAAAGGAGAGGTTTTAGATGGCAGCTAACAAGAAATTCGCTGGCTACACGGTTTCCTTCTTGATTCTCGGCGTGCTGTACATGTTCTTTTATTCGGGTCTTCAGAACGATCACCTGAATATTCTGACTCCGTACCTGGCCGATAAGTATGGTTGGTCGAACATGCAGATCACCAACCCGGTTACCATTGCCGGTATTTTCGTGATTATCTCGTACCTGTTGATCGGCGCGGCGTTCGTCAAGTTCGGCGTACGGGTCATCATGGTCCCCTGTATGGTGGTCCTGGGCTTGGCCACGATGGGAGTCGGCTTCGCGGGTGAAAACTACACCCTCTACGCCGTTAGCCTCTTTCTCGTTCGCCTCCTCGTGGTTCCCCTCCAGATGGGCGGCTTCATGCTGGCGGCCAACTGGTTCATCAAGTTCCGCGGCCGCGTCCTCGGCGTCATCACCGCGGGAAGCCCCCTCTTCTCCGTGGTGGGTATCAGCGTCCTGACCTTCCTCGCGACCTCCGTCGGCATCACCCAGGGCTATCTCGTCCTCGGCATCATCATGCTGGCCCTTGCCGCGGGAACCTGGTTCCTCCTCAAGGACACCCCCGAAGCCGCGGGCCTCTTCCCCGACGGCGCCTCCGAGGCCCCCAAGTCAGAGACCGGCAAGACCGAGACCATCACCGTCGGCAAGCTCCTCAGCGAGCTCAGGGCTTGGCAGCTGATCATCACCTACGGTATCCTCCAGTTCGTCATCATGGCGATGATGGCTTTCATGGCCGTGCGCTACAACTCCCTCACCCCCGAGGGTCACCAGGGACCGCCCCTCTTCGTCAGCGCCCTCCCGTACCTTTCCGCCGGCGCCATCCTCGGTATCCCCATGAGCTACGTGCTCGGATGGATCGACGACAAGCTCGGCTCGATCAAGGCCTCCCTCGTCCTCAACGTCCTTTACCTGTTCGCGGTAGTCCCGCTCGCCATCATGCCCGTCGGAGGCAACGTCACGCTGATGCTCGTGTGGGCCTTCGGCGTCGCCTGCATGACCGGCGGCGTGCCCACCATGCACCCCTGCGTTACCTCCTACGTGTACGGCAGAAAGCTCTACCAGTCGGCGAACAAGTGGATCATGATGATCCAGGCCATCCCCATGGCGTTCTCGGTGGCCTTCATGGCCGCCATGCACGACGCGGGAAAGCTCACCCAGGCCTATTACATCCTGCTCGTCCTCTTGGGCGTATGCTTCGTGACGCTTCTCACCATGTGGAAGATGCCCGACGCGAACGCCGCCGACCGCGCGTACAAGAAGAGCTAAGCGGTTCAAGCCACGCTAGCGCCGGGCGTCGGGATCCCGAAGGGGGTCGCGGCGCCAGGCTACAATAAACATCGTTGGATGAAGGGGCTTGCTCTGTATCGTGTGGGAGCAAGCTCTTTCTCTTAAATAAGCATCAGGAGCGAATCATGGATAAGATAGAAGCCGACGTCGTCGTCATCGGCGCGGGAGCATCGGGAATCGCGGCCGCCGTGGCCGCCGCCGAGAAGGACGCGAGCGTCGTCGTTTTCGAGAAGGGAAGCACTACCGGCGGGGCCGCCAACATGGGCATGGGCTTTTTCGCCGTCGAGTCGAAACATCAGAAGGCGCAGATGATCGATCTGACCCTGGACGAAGCCTTCGAATTTTTCATGGAATATACCCACTGGCACGCCGACGCGCGCCTCGTGCGAAAATACATGGCCCAGTCCGCGAGCACCATCGAGTGGATCGAGAGCCTGGGCGTCGAGTTCCTCGGCGTGTTCAAGTATTTCGAGAAATCCTTCCCCACCTGGCACATCGTGAAGGTCCCGGGAAGCAACAAGCCGACCGAGCGTTCCGCCTCCGTCATGTTCAAGGCCCTTACCGACCGGGCCGTGGAACTGGGCGTGGACCTCAAGTTCCAGCACACCGTCAAGAATATCCTCAAGGACCCCGCCTCCGGCAGGATAACCGGCGTCTCCGTGGTCGACGCGTCGGGCAAGGCCATCGAGTGCGAATGCGACACCCTCATCGTCGCCGCCGGCGGCTTCGGCAACAACCCCGAGATGATCAAGCAGATGACCGGCTACACCTGGGGACAGGACTTGTTCTCCTTCCGCATCCCCGGCGACGACGGCGACGGAATCAACCTCATGTGGAACGCGGGCGCGGTCAAGAGCCCCGTGAACGTGGAACTTACCTATACCACCCCCGGCATTACCGACATCTTCAAGACGATCAGCGAGACCATGCGCCAGCCGAACCTCATGGTCAACCTGGAGGGCCTCCGCATCATCAACGAGGAGACCATGCAGAACACGACCTTCACCGGCAACGCGATCAGCCGACAGACCGACAAGGTAGCCTTCACGATCATTTCCGACGAAATCATCGCGGACTACAAGAAGAAGGGGCTCGACTACATCACCTTCCACCACAACATCAAGACCGTGGAAAAGTGGGAATCCGAGATCCAGGCCTACAAGACCGGCGGGCAGTCGGAAACCGCGGGCCTCTCCGACCTGCACGGCGAGGCCGAAACCGGCCTCGTGAGCTTCTGGGAAGCCGACTCCCTCGAGGAGCTCGCCAAGCTGACCGGAATCGATTACAAGAACCTCAAGGCCACCGTCGAGGAATACAACGGCTGCGCCGGAAAGTACGACAGCATGTTCAACAAGCACCCCAAGTACATGCGGGCGGTCAAGGGCAAGAAGTTCTACGCGGCGATCCACCGGCCCTGCGGCTACGGAACCCTCGGCGGCGTGAAGACCAACGACAAGCTCCAGGTCCTCGACGCGAAGAACAAGCCCGTCCCCGGCCTCTATTCCGCCGGCTTCGACGCCTGCAATATCTTCGGCGACAGTTACTGCTTCCTCCTTCCCGGCAACACCATGGGCTGGGCGCTGAACTCGGGCCGCATGGCCGGCTATAACGCGGTGGACTATCTCGACTCCGACGACTTCGTAGAGTGAGCGACATGAACCAGAAGTATCCGAATCTGTTGAAGCCGATCAAGGTCGGGAGGGTTACCTTCCGAAACCGGATCTTCACGGCGCCCATCACGCTCCATTCCGTGCAGGGCGGGGAAAACTACCCCAACGAGGCGGCCATCGTCCACTTCGCGAACAAGGCGAAGGGCGGCGCCGGCTGCGTCACCTG
This sequence comes from Spirochaetales bacterium, assembly GCA_003245785.1. GTDB lineage: Bacteria > Spirochaetota > Spirochaetia > Treponematales > Treponemataceae > Teretinema. Next base: position 19,783 of record QKCE01000291.1, read on the forward strand.
CGCCGGGGTCAGCGTGTTTCCCGCGCACCCCGACGACGGCCACAGTACGTGGGACGCGTACTCGAAGTCCAACCTGCACGTGCTGGCCCAGCTCGCGGAAAGCATCCATTTCCACGGGGCGAAAGCCTCGATGGAACTGGGCGTCGCGGGCATAGTCGGCGGGGAGTACGGCGCGAGCGACGGCATCATCCTGATGGCGGGGAATCCCGCGAAGGAGATGCCCGAGGCGGAGATGGAACGCATCGCGACCGGATACGCCGAGGCCGCCGCGGGCTGCAGGGCCGCGGGCTTCGACATGGTGCTCCTCCACTTCGGCCACGGCCTCCTGGTGGGCCAGTTCCTCTCCCCCCTGACCAATCGCCGGACCGACAAATACGGCGGGAGCCCGGAGAACCGGGCCCGTTTCCCCATGATGATAATCGACCGCATTCGCGAGAAGGTCGGCCGCGACCTCCTCATTGAGGTCCGCATCTCGGGTGACGAGCACGAACCGGGGGGTATCGGGATCGACGAGGCCGTGGGCTTCGCCAAGATGATCCAGGACAAGGTCGACCTCATCCACGTGTCCGCCGGCGTCCACAACCCGGAGTACATGACCGTGGTGCATCCCTGCGGCTTCCAGCCCCACATGCCCAACCTGCCCCTGGCGGCGAAAATGAAGGCCGCGGGACTGAAGATCCCGGTGGTCACCATCGGCGGCATCCAGGACCTGGACAGCGCGGAAGCGGCGCTCGCGGACGGCAAGGCGGACATCGTGACCGTCGCCCGCGGCTGGATCGCCGACCCGGACCTGGGCAAGAAGGCCCGGGAAGGCCGCGGCGACGACGTTACGCCCTGCGTGAAATGCATGCGGTGCCACGACAGCGCGGTGTACGAGTATCATTATTCCTGCACGGTAAACCCGAAGATCGGCTTCGAGCACCGGCTTCCGCTCCTGGTGGACGCCCCGGGTAAATCCCGGAACGTCGCCGTGGTCGGCGGCGGTCCCGCGGGCATGCTCGCGTCCCTCGTCCTTACGGAACGGGGCCACAAGGTTACCCTTTACGAAGCCACGGACTCCCTCGGCGGAACCCTCAAGTTCTCCGAGAAGGTCGACTTCAAGAAGGACCTCGCCCGGTACAAGGACTATCTCGTGCGTCAGGTCATGAAATCCCCCGTGAAAGTCCGGCTCAACACCCGCGCGACGGCGGAGATGCTCAACGCCTCCGACGCCGAAGTCGTCCTGGGCGCCCTGGGCTCGAAGCCCCTCGTTCCCCCGATACCCGGCATCGACGGCGCGCACGTGATCACGGCCATCGATTCCTACGGGAAGGAAGATACCCTCGGCGACAGCGTGCTCGTTTTGGGCGGCGGCCAGGTCGGCTGCGAAACGGCCCTACACCTGGGCCGGAAGGGCAAGAAGGTAACGATCCTGGAGATGAGGGACCAGTTGCTCATGGACGCCTCCCAAACCCACAAGGACGAGATGATCTGGGAGCTGAAGCATTGCGAGAACGTCACGGTGGTGACCGGCGCCCGCTGCACGGAGATCCGCAAGGACACCGTCGTCTGCGTGGACTCGTCGGGCAAGGAAACCGCGTTGGCCGCCCCGCGGGTCGTGCTGTCCGCGGGCATGGTGCCCGCCGTCGAGCGGGTCGCCGAACTGGGCGATTCCCTCGATCGCGAGTTCCACCTCCTGGGCGACTGCCAGAAAATCGGCACCGTGGAAAGCGCGACGAAGAGCGCGTACTATCTCTCCGTTCGACTGTAATAAGCGCGACCAACCCGGCTTGGCAGTAAGCCGGGTTTTTTTTATAAGGAGTTTTTTCGATGGAATCCCAAAACAAGCGCGGCAACGTCGTATTCGTCGCGGCCGTGGCGATCAATTTCTTTTGCGGACTCGGATATATCTGGAGCATTATCGCCAAGCAGCTCATAGCGCAGCTGCATTGGACGAGCTTTCAGGCGTCCATGCCCTTTACCGTTTTCTCCCTCATGTTCGCTTTTTCCATGCTGGTTCTAGGTCCCGTTCAGGATAAAAAAGGTCCCCGGTTCATCGCCACCATGGGTAGCCTGCTTATCGGCGGCGGCCTCTTCCTGACCGGCATCGCGCTCACCCCCACGCTGATCATCCTTACCTTCGGCGGCATGACCGGCTTCGGCCTGGGCTCCATGTACGCGGCCACGGTACCGCCGGCCCTCAAATGGTTTCCCGCGGCGAAGCGCGGCACCATCAACGGAACGATCGTCGCCGCCCTCGCCCTGGCTTCCATCATGTATTCGCCGATCACGAATTATTTAATGGTTTCCGTGGGAATCGCGCCCACCTTCTGGATCATCGGCGGCGCGCTCCTGTTATTGCTTCCCGCCTTATCCCAGCTTATCCGGAACCCCCCGGCGGAGCTCGCGTTCCCCGGAAAGGCCGGTTCGGGCGCCGGTACCGGCGCCGAGACGGCCCCCGGTCAGATGCTCCGCACCGCGAGCTTCTACAAGATATGGCTCATGTTCGCCTTTTCCGCCTCCTCGAGCCTCATGATCGTGAGCAACGCGGCGACCATCGCCAAGGTTCAGGCCCACTGGAGCGGCGGATACCTCCTGGTCATTCTCCTCGCGCTCTGCAACGGGGGCGGACGGTTCCTGGGCGGATTCCTCTCGGACAAACTCGGAAAGTCGCGCCTCATGATCCTGACCTTCGTCATTCAGGTGGCGAATATCCTGATCTTCAACGCGTACCGTAGCCCGCTCCTCCTGGCGATCGGAGTCGCCGTCGCGGGGCTTTGCTACGGCTCCACCATGGTGGTCTTTTCCGCGACGACCGCGGGCCGCTTCGGCATGAAAAACTTCGGCGCCAATTACGGCATCGTGTACACCGCCTGGGGTCTCGCCGGCGTCGTGGGCCCCCTGCCCACCGCCATTATCCTCGACCGCACCGGAAGCTATCAGGCGGCCTATATACTTTCCGCCGTATTGGTACTCGTGGCCTTCGGACTTGCCTTGAGCTATCATTTCCGGGACGAGGCCGCGTCCAAGCCCGTTTCCGCGAAAGCGTAAACCTTTTTTGCATTCGATTTTGCCGCGTTCCCGGCGCGTGGCGGAGGCCCGGACTCCTCCGCTACCGCCGGGGACGCGGCTTTTTTTTCGCCGGTTTCGCTGCCCGGGCAGGGGCCCCGCCCGTCGCGATTTCATCGAAATTTGACCGTATCCCATTGATTGTCGGATATCCGTACGTTAAACTATGACTATAGGTCAGAAAATGACCGATGGTCAGAAATGTGACGGGAGAGAGTTGAAGATGGGCGTTCAGGAAAGGCGGGACAGGGAGAAAAACCGGCGCCGGGATGACATTATCCGGGTGACCCGGGGAATGATCCTCGAGCGGGGCGTGGACGGCTTTGCCCTGCAGGACGTGGCGAATGCCCTCGACCTATCGAAGGGTACCCTGTACCTGAGCTTTTCCGGAAAGGACGAACTCCTTCGCGCCATATTGATCGACGCGGGCACCGAATTCCTCGAATACCTGGCTGCCCGGGCCGCGTCCTCCGACTCCGGCCTGGACGCGATTCTTCGGATGGGCCGGGGCTATTTCGAGTTCTACAACAATCAGGAAGACGCCTTCGTCCTCTTCGGCCTCATGGACCATTTCGCGCCGGAATTCCCCTTCGTCCTGCCCGTTACCGAAGACGGCCTCCCCTCGGTGTTCGTCGGCCTGGTCCGGGGATGCCTCGACCGGGGCGTCGCGGACGGCAGCCTCGACCCGACCCTCGATCCCGAGGGCATGACCCTCAACATCGTTTTCATGGCCACTTCCCTGGTGGACAAGGTTTCCAAGATTCCCAGGAATATCCGCGCCGGCATGGACGTCGGTGCGGTGATCGGCCACGCCTTCGGCCTTCTCGCCCGGGCGGTCGCGAATCCCGCGATTCCCCGGAATCTCATAGACCGCAGCTTTGAACCGGGGGCGAGGGTAGACCTGACCCCCTATTGGAGGAATGAACAATGAAGCGCCTCTTCAAGTACCCGTGGCTCATCGTCGGCATCATCGGCGCGATCACGGCGTTTTTCGCCTTTCAGCTTCCCCATGCCGTGCTGGACAACAATACGTTCCGCTTCGTGCCGGAGAACGATCCCCAGCGCGAGGCCCTGCGAAACCTGGAAGACCAATACGGGAGCCAGGTGTCGATCCTGGTCGGGCTGAAGCGGAGTTACGGCACGGTGTTCGAGCCGGACTTCCTCCTGAAGCTGAAGGAATTCTCCGCGAAGGCCGCGGACGTTCCCAACGTGGAGTCGGTCACCTCCCTCATGAACATCGATTACATCTCGGGGGACGCGGACACCATCAGCGTGGAGCCCCTCGTGCCCGAGGGCTTTACGGGCGCGGCCGACCAGGTGGCGACCCTCAGGGAACGCCTTTCCGACTGGGACCTCTACAAGGACGCCATCATCTCCCGGGACGGAAGGTCGACCCTGATGCTGGTGAATATCGCGAAGCTCGACGACGACAAGGGCGACGAGGATTCGGTGCAGATTTACCGGCGGGTGAAGGCCCTGGCGAACGGGACCGGGTTCCCCGACACCGAGATTTTCGTCTCGGGCCTTCCCGCCTTCACCTCGGTGATCAACGAGTCCATGCGCTCGGACGTTTTCGTCCTCATTCCCCTCGTGGCCCTGGTGGTGCTCACGACCCTCTTCCTCAGTTTCCGCAAGATCGGCGGGGTGGTCCTGCCCATCCTGACGGTGATCGTCTCGACGGTCTGGGCCCTCGGCCTCATGGTATTCCTCGGGGTAAAGCTCTCCATGCTCGCGACGGTGCTCCCGGTGATCCTCGTGGCGGTGGGCAGCGCCTACGGTATCCACATCGTGAGCCATTATTACGACGAGATGGCGGCCCAGGGAACGGTCTCCCGGGAACGCCACGCGGAAATCGTCTTTCACGCCCTTTCGCGGGTCGCCGCGCCGACCCTGCTCGCGGCGTTGACCACCCTCGCGGGTTTCGTCTCCCTCGCCTTTACCTCCGTGGTCCCGATCCGGGAATTCGGCACCTTCGCGAGCGTCGGGGTGTTCGTCGCCTACGTGGCGGCGATATTCCTCATCCCGGCGATGCTCCTCCTCCGCGGCCCGGCGCCCGCCAAGGCCGCCTCCGCCGACGCGGCGTCGCCGCAAACCGGGGAGCCCGATACCGATACCGATTCCGAAAGCGACGCGCACCTGGAGGCGGACCCGCTGTCCCGCGGGGTGGCCAACGTGTTCGGCGCCGCGACCCGGCACCCCACCCCCGTCATCATCGCGGTGGTGGCCCTCGGATTCCTCGCGGTATGGGGAATCGGCCGGATCGTGATCGACAACGTGATCATCGAATACTTCAAGGACGACACCGACATCGTCAAGTCCGACCGGTTCATCCGCGCGGACTTCGCCGGCTCGGAGACCCTTTCCGTCGTTGTGCGCGGTAAGGAAAAGGGCGACCTGACGGACCCGACGATCCTCAAGGCCATGGACGACCTGTGTTCCTATCTCGAGAGGGACGTTCCCGAGGTCGGGAAAGTAACGGGCTTCCCCCAGATGATCAAGCGGATCAACCAGGTATTCAACGCCGGCGAGCCCCCGGAGGGGTTGGCTACCCCCGCCGCGCAGGCCGCCTCCCCGGCGGACGACGCGGGATCGGCGGGCTTCGGCGACTGGAGCGCCTTCGGGAACGATGCCCCGGCCGACGCATCCTCCGCCGGTTCCGAGCCGGCCTTCGGCGATTGGAGCGGCTTTGACGATTCCTCCGCGGCCGCCCC
>QKCE01000267.1 GCA_003245785.1 Spirochaetales bacterium
CAGCCAATCCTTCATTTCGGGTATCATCGCCTCGGCGGCCCTCATGACCGCCCTTTCCGAGGGAGACCTGTCCTCGGACCTTACGGGGATCGATACGGGCAGGAAGGACGAGGTCGGGTCCCTTGCCCGGTCCACCAAAACGATGATGGAAAGGCTGACCGAGGTGGTCACGGGGGTTTACGCGGCGGCGAACGACGTCGCCTCGGGTAGCGGCCAGCTTTCCTCGTCCGCCCAGCTCCTCAGCCAGGGCAGTTCCGAGCAGGCCGCGACGGGTGAGGAAGTTTCCTCTTCCATGGAGGAAATGGCTTCGGGCATCCGCCAGAACGCGGACAACTCCGCGGCTACCGAGGGTATCGCGCAAAAGGCGTCTTCGGCGGCGGAAACCGGCGGGGCCGCGGTCGAGGAAGCGGTGGCGGCAATGCGGACGATCGCCGAGAAAATCGGGATAATCGAGGAAATCGCCCGGCAGACGAACCTTCTCGCCCTCAACGCGGCGATCGAGGCCGCTCGGGCCGGGGAGAGCGGCAAGGGCTTCGCCGTCGTCGCGGCGGAGGTGCGGAAGCTCGCCGAGCGGGCGCAGGAGTCGGCTTCCGAGATTACGGAAATATCCGGTTCCAGCGTGAAAACCGCGGAGCGCGCCGGTTCGATCATCCGGGGCATCGTGCCCGACATCCGGAAAACCGCGGACCTAGTCCAGGAGATAAGTTCTTCCACCCGCGAGCAGACGACCGGGGTCGAGCAGATAAACCAGGCGCTCCTGCAGCTCGACCAGGTGGTCCAGCAAAACGCCTCGTCCTCCGAGGAGCTCGCTTCCATGGCGGAAGAACTGGCGAGCCGCGCCGAGTCGATGCGGGAGATTATCTCGTTCTTTACCCTGCGCGACCGGCCCGCGGCGATCGGGGGGGATTCGGCCGAATCGGACGGGATCGAGTCGGTAGGGGCGGAATCACGGGAAGGGATATCCTTGACATCTCCCGGTGACTGAGGTACTGTTAACGGACCGGCGCGCTGGCGCCGGAACATTCAAGGAGACGATCCGGCCATGGACACTACCTGGGTTTTTCTGACAGTGCGTTCCTCGGGTACTTTTTCCCCTTACGGGAGAGGTGTGTCCGCGTCCGAACATGGTGGCCGAAACCCGGCCCCGGACCGGTCCTTCCGGGCGTTGCCTGCCATAGGCTGACCGCCCGGCATACCGCCGCTTGTTGAAGGCGCGGAACCTCCCGACGTAACGTACCGGAGGCTCCGCGCTTTTTTTTTGCGCGCTTCCGGTACGGGTCAAAAAACTCGGGACCGGCCGGATCGCGAGGTATTGTCCAATGAGCCAGCGTAAGGCTGGCGATATGGAGGAGTGAATTTTCATGCTGAACGTGAGAGATATTACGAAAGACTATACGGGCGTCCCCGTCCTGGACCGCCTTACCTTTTCCGTGCCCGAGGGAAGCAAGACCGGGCTTATCGGACGGAACGGGGCGGGGAAGACGACCCTCCTCCGGATCATCCTCGGTGAGGACGACGACTGGGCGGGGAAGGTCCTCTTCGACCGGCCCCGGACCGTCGGCTACGTGAGCCAGCATTTCCCCGCCTTTTCGGGGAGCGCCTTCGAGTTCCTCATCGAGCCGACCCGTCGCTACCGGGAACGGTTGGCCTTACTCGAGGAGGCCATGGGCGACTCCGACGAAAAGGCGCGAAACGGGGCGATCGAGGCCTGGGGGGAGCTCCGGGCCGCCTACGACGCGGCCGACGGCGACGGGGCGGAAGATCGGGCGCTTCGCCTGCTTTCGTCCCTTGCCCTCGACGCCGTGGCCGACAATCCCGTCGCGACCCTCTCGGGGGGCGAACGGACCGCCCTGGCCCTTTCGCGGGCCATGCTGGACCGGCCGGACCTTCTCGTCCTCGACGAGCCGGGAAACCACCTGGATCTCTGGGGCCTCGCCTGGCTCGAGGCCACGATCCGGGAATACCCGGGCACGGTCCTCGTGGTGTCCCACAACCGCTACCTTCTTGACCGAACCGTGACACGGATCGTGGAGCTGGACCGGGGCAAGGCGGCGGAATTCACGGGGAATTACTCGGAATGGCGGGTGGAAAAGCTACGGGGCGCCGTGTCGGGCGAAATGGCCTGGAAGTCTGACCAAAAGAAGATCGAGCGCCTGGAGGCCCTGGTAAGGCGCTTCCGGGAAATAGCCCGAACCCATCCCGACCCGGCCTGGGGCCGACGCCTCCGTTCCCGGGTCACCCAGCTCGAAAAGACGAAGGAACGGGCGGCGGAGCGTCCCGAAACCGAGCGGCGCGGGCCGACCTTCGCTTTCACGGGGGAAAATTCCCGGGCGAAGCTCGCCCTTCGCGTGGACGGGCTGACCCTCGCCTACGGCGATCGCGTCCTCCTGGACTCGGCGGACCTGACCGTGGCCACGGGCGAGCGGGTAGGCCTCGTCGGACCCAACGGCTGCGGCAAGACGAGCTTTCTCCGGACCCTCACGGATCCAGGCCCCGGGGGCGAGACGGAGAATCCCGCGGTGTGGATCGGCCCCAGCATGCGGCTCGGGCGCTGCTCCCAGCACGGCGAAACCCTGGACCCGGAAAAGACCGTGCTCCAGTCCTGCGTCGAGGCGGGGGCGGCGACGGCCGACGCGGCCTGGAAGACCCTCTCGCGCCTCCTTTTCGCCCGAGGCGTCCTGGAACAAAAGACCGGGGCACTCTCCGGAGGAGAGCGGGTTCGGCTGCAGCTGGCCCTGGCGGAAATCGCCGGGGCGAACTTCCTGGTCCTGGACGAGCCGACGAACCACCTGGACATCCCGAGCTGCGAAGCCGTGGAAGACGCCCTCTCGGACTTCGCCGGCACGGTGATCCTGGTTTCCCACGACCGGCTCCTCCTTGACCGGGTCGCGACGCGCATCGTGGAGATGGAGGACTCGGGCTTCACGGAGTACGACGGGAACTTTTCCGAGTTCTGGTTCCGCCGCTACGGCGACTCGGTCCGGAAGCTCTCGGGGAACTCGGCGGACCTCAAGGCCCTGCGCTCCGGCGCGGGGAACCGGGCGGCCGGCGACGCCCCGTCGGGGCGGGAAGCCCGGGACGGCAAGGGCGGCGGCAAGGCCCTGGCGGGCGCCGTGGACCGCGCGGCGGAAATCGAGGCGCGAATCGTGGCCCTCGAGGCCGAACGGGGCGCGCTGGAGGCGAAAGTCTCGGCGGCCCGGCGGGACGGCGACCTTAACCGGGCCCGGGACGCGGGAAACCGCCTGGCGGCCCTCGCGTCGAGAATCGAGAAACTTTACGAAGAGTGGGAATAAAAAAAAGCGCGGCCGGGTGAGAATGCCGGCCGCGCAGTTCCCGGTGGGGCGTAATGCCCTTCCCGGGACGAGAAGTGAGAGAAAAAATTATTTAGTCGTTGGCGGGCTGCTTGCCGATATAGGCGAGAATGCCGCCGTCGACGTAGAGGATATGGCCGTTCACGAAGTCCGAGGCGGGGGAGGCGAGGAACACCGCGGGACCCATGAGGTCGTCGGTGGTTCCCCAGCGGCCGGCCGGGGTCTTCGAGATGATGAATTTGTTGAAGGGGTGCTCGGGAGTGCGCAGGGGCGCGGTCTGCGGGGTCTCGATGTAGCCCGGGCCGATTCCGTTGCACTGGATGTTGTACTCGCCGTATTCGCTCGCGATGTTCTTCGTGAGCATCTTGAGTCCGCCTTTCGCCGCGGCGTAGGCGCTCACGGTCTCGCGGCCGAGCTCGCTCATCATGGAGCAGATGTTGATGATCTTGCCGGAATTGCGCTTGATCATCGAGGGAAGGACGGCTTTGGAAACGATGAAGGGCGCGTTCAGGTCCACGTCGATAACCTTCCGGAAATCTTCCACGGACATTTCGATCATGGGGGTCCGCTTGATGATGCCGGCGTTGTTCACGAGGATGTCGACGGGGCCGACTTCCTTCTCGATCTTCGCGACGGTTTCCTGGATCTGGGCCTCGTTGGTCACGTCGCATACGTAGCCTTTGGCCTCGATGCCCGCTTCCCTGTACGCCGCCAGGCCCTTGTCCACGAGCTCCTGGTTGATGTCGTTGAACACGATTTTCGCGCCGTATTGCGCGAAGCCGCTCGCGAGGGCGAAGCCGATGCCGTACGAAGCGCCCGTCACGAACGCGATTTTGCCGTCAAGCCTGAAACTCTTGTCTGAAAACATATTGAGACCTCCGAATCCTGAAAATTGTGAATGGGAACCTTTTTCGATTATATAGCCATCGAATCGAAAAAGCTAGCCAAAAATGAAACAAAGTTTCAAAAAAATAAATCTTTCCCGCTCGCGCGGTCCCGTGAAATCCCGAACTCCCTCTTCGCGGGGCTCTTCCTCAGTCTTTCCGCTCGTGAAAGCCCAGAAGGCCGGAAATTTCCGCGGCGGCCTTCCTTATCGTGGCGACGTAGGAATCCGCCTCGGCGGCCTCGAACCGGAACATGGGCCAGGATACGCTCAGGGCGGCCACGGCTTTCCCGGTGTAATCCCGTACCGGGGCGCAAATGCAGGAAACCCCTTCCTCGTGTTCCTCCCGGTCCATTGACCAGCCGTTTTCGCGTATCTCCGCGAGCTCCTTTTCGAGGGCAGCGGGGGTCTTCAGCGTGTGGGGCGTGAAGGGCACGAGCTTGATCCGGGAGATGACCGCCTTGCGCTCGTCCTTCTCCAGGTCCGAAAGGAGCATCTTGCCGATGGCGGTGCAGTAAAGCGGGATCGCCTTGCCGACCCGGGAATGCATGCGGATGGTGTATTTGGATTCCACCTTCAGCACGTAAATCGCCGCGTCGTCCTCAAGGATTCCCATGTGGACCGTCTCGCCCAGTTGCTCCGCGAGGGCGTCGGCCACCGGCCGGGCCAGGCGGAGGAGATCAAGGTGTTCCAGGCTATGGGATCCCACGGAAAACATCTTGAGGGTGAGTGAGTACTGGTCGTAGGGGTCGCGGTACACGTACCCCAGGTTCGCCAGGGTGCCGAGGAAGCGGAGAAGGGTAGCCTTCGGCAGGTCTGTTTCCTTCGCCAGGTTTTCGAGGTTTATCGCCTTGTGGCGCGAGAGGATCTCGAGGACCCTGACGGTCCTGAAAACCGCGCTTATCTGCTTTTCGCCCGTTTCTTCCGCGTCGCCCATATCCGTGTACCGCCTTTTTTTTATTTGAAATAACGCGCGGCGTTCCGGAAGGAAACGTCCGCGACGATGCGCTCGACCATCTCGCCCGCGGGGAATTCCCCCGCCTCGACCCAATCGCCCAGCATGCCGCAGAGAATGCGCCGGAAATACTCGTGCCGGGGGTAGGAGAGGAAGCTCCTCGAGTCGGTCAGCATGCCGACGAAGTGGGCGAGGGTGCCCAGGTTCCCGAGGGCCTTCAGCTGCTCCTCCATGCCGTCCTTGTGGTCGGCGAACCACCAGGCCGAGCCGAGCTGGATCTTTCCGGGAATACCGTCGCCCGTCCCGACGATGCCGGAAGCCCCCGTCGCGGGGGCCTTGCCCTGGAAGGCGCCCATCAGGGTGCCGAGGGGATAGTAATCCTTCGGGTTCAGGGTGTAAAGCACCGTTTTGGGGAGCTCGCCCGCGTCCTGCATGCGGTCAAGGAGCCGCGCGAGCCCTTCGCTGACCTGGTGGTCGTGGGAGGCGTCGAAGCCCGTGTCCGGGCCCAGGGCGCGGAACATGCGGCCGTTCACGTTGCGGATCGCCGCGAGGTGAAGCTGCATGACCACGTCCCGGTCGGCGTAGGCCGCCGAGAGGGCGACGAGGACCCTGGTCTTCCAGGCGTCCGCCTCGTCCTTGGTGAGCTTCTCCCCGGCCATGGCCTTCGCGAAGGCGCGGTTTATTTCCGCGTCGTCGGCGACCCGGAAGGGCGGGTACTCAAGGGCATGGTCCGAGGCGCGGCAGCCCGCCGCCACGAAGGCGTCGAGCCGCCTGACCAGCGCCGCGATCGCGGTTTCCACGGAGGTTACCTCGACGCCGCTCGCCTTGGAAAGGGACCCGATATAGGCGGGAAAAGTCGGGAGGTCGATGTTCAGGGCCTTGTCCGGCCGGTAGGAGGGGATGACCCGGGTGCTGATCTTGCCGATGGGGGCGGTTCCCGCGGCGATCGCGGCGTGGTGCTCCAGGGAGTCCACGGGGTCGTCGGTGGTACCCACGGCGTACACGTTCATCCGCTCGAATATTCCCTTCACGGTGAGGGCCTCGGTCTTCAGGGCCTCGTTGGCCTTGGCCCAAATCCGGCTCGCCGATTCGGTGGTCAAGGGCTCGTTGATCCCGAAGTAGCGCTGAAGCTCCAGGTGGGTCCAGTGGTACAGGGGGTTGCCCGCGAGGCGCTCGATGGTGCGGGTCCAGGCGAGGAATTTCTCGTAAGGGTCCGCTTCCCCGGTGATCAGGCGTTCGTCGATCCCGGCGGTGCGCATTTGCCGCCACTTGTAGTGGTCGCCCCCGAGCCAGATCTCGGTAAGGTTGGCGAAGCGTTTGTTCGCCGCGATATCCTGCGGCGGAAGGTGGCAGTGAAAGTCGTAGATGGGCTCTTTCGACGCGATATCGTGGTAAAGGTGCCGGGCCGTCTTGGTGGCCAGGAGGAAATTGCGGTCCATAAAGCGCTTCATAGGGTAACTCCGTCCTTGAAGATGGCTATCTCGCGGTAGCCGTTCTCTTCGTTTTTGGTTTTCTTGACGTCCGAGGCCACGTCGAGGATGAAGGCGAGCAACTCGTCGGTAATGGCCTTCTCGGCTTCCGCGCCCTCGGTCGCGAGGAGGCGCCCGGCGTCGAAGTCGATCCAACCGGGCTTCGCCTGGGCGAGGGCCGTGTTGCTCGAGATTTTTACCGTGGGCACCGGGGCCCCCAGGGGGGTACCGCGTCCGGTGGTGAAGAGGATGATGTGGGCTCCCGCGGCGGTCAGCGCCGTGGTCGAGACTATGTCGTTACCCGGACCCTCGAGGAGCTGGAGGCCGTTGCTGCCGGTCGCCGAAAGCCGTTCCCCGTATTTGAGCACGCCCTTGACCGGGGCGGTGCCGCCCTTTTGCACGCAGCCGCAGGACTTGTCCTCCAGGGTGGTGATTCCCCCTTCCTTGTTGCCGGGGGAGGGGTTCGCGTACACCACCTGGTCGTGCTTCACGTAATACTGCTTGAAGCCGTCGACCAGCTCGACCGTGCGGTCGAAGAGGGCCTTGGTCTCGCAGCGGTCCATGAGCATCTGCTCGGCGCCG
>QKCE01000017.1 GCA_003245785.1 Spirochaetales bacterium
CGCCCAGGCGAAGGAACTCGGGAAGCTGAACGGCCATATCGAGGAAATGTACTCGGGCTTCAGGATCGTGAAGGCCTTCGGCCGGGAGGACGCCTCCCTCGCGGAGTTCCGCGCGATCAACGGGAGGCTCGGGGAGTCGAGCTGGCGGGCCCAGTTCGTCTCCGGCGCCATGATGCCGATCATGAACTTCATCAACAACGTGGGCTACGTCAGCATCGCCGTGATCGGCGGCGTAATGACCGCCAAGAAGGTGATGGACCTCGGCGACATCCAGGCGTTCATCCAGTATTCGCGGCAGTTCACCATGCCCATCGCCCAGCTTTCGAACATCGCGAACGTGCTGCAGTCGACCCTCGCCTCGGCGGAACGGGTCTTCGAGATCCTGGACGAGGATGAGCAGCTCCCCGACGCGCCCAAGGCGCTCGCGGAGTTTACCCCCGAGGGCTTCGTGCGGTTCGACAAGGTGCGCTTCGGCTATTCCGACGACAAGATACTCATGGAAAGCGTGGACTTCGACGTGCGCCCGGGACACACGGTCGCCATCGTCGGCCCGACCGGCGCCGGCAAGACCACCCTCGTGAACCTGCTCATGCGGTTCTACGAGATCCAGGGCGGCTCGATCAGCGTGGACGGCACGGACATCCGCGACGTCCGGCGGGGTACCCTCCGGACCGCCTTCGGCATGGTTCTCCAGGATACCTGGCTATTCAAGGGCTCGATCCGGGACAACATCGCCTACGGCCGCGAGGGCGCGACGGAGGAGGAAATCGTGGAGGCCGCGAAGGCCGCCCACGCGGACCATTTCGTCCGGGCCCTTCCCGAGGGTTACGACACGGTCATCAACGAGGACGCCTCGAACCTTTCCCAGGGCGAGAAGCAGCTCCTCACCATCGCCCGGGCGATTCTCTCGAACCCCTCGATCCTCATCCTGGACGAGGCGACGAGCAGCGTCGACACGCGGACCGAGGTGTATATCCAGAAGGCCATGGGCGAGCTGATGAAGGGCAGGACGAACTTCGTCATCGCCCACCGCCTCTCGACCATCCGGGACGCCGAGATGATCATCGTCATGGACAAGGGAAGCATAATCGAAACGGGAAATCACCGGGAACTGCTGGAGAAGAAAGGGTTCTACGCGGATTTGTATAATAGCCAGTTCGCCGGCTCCTTCACGGAAGAAGAGCGGGCGGTATAGGGAGATAACGGGATATGGACAAGAAAGAAACCGCCGGCAAGCCCGGCGTTACCGGGGTCAGGAAGGGACCGAACGTCGTGGGCCTGGCGATCCTCGCGGTCGTCGCCGTAGTGGGCGGCGTGTGGGGCAGCCTCCGGCTCTACGATTCCGTCACCTACGTTTCCACCGACGACGCCGCGGTGGACGGCACGCAGATCAAGCTCGGCTCGAAGACCCTCGGCCGCATCGCGGCGATCAAGGTATCGGACGGCGACCTCGTGAACGCGGGGGACCCCCTCGTCCTCCTCGACGACACGGACTACCGCGCCCAGGAGAAGCAGGCCCTCGCCGCCCTCGAGACCGCGCGGAAGAGCCTCGACCTCGCCAAGGTAAGCCTCGACCGGAGCCGGGACGACCTCGAGCGCGCCCGCTCCCTCTACGCGAACGGCGCCGCCACCGCGGAGGCCCGGGACCACGCCCAGGGAACCTGGGATACCGCCAACGCCCAGTACGCCCTTTCCCAGGCCCAGGTCGACGCGGCGAACGCCCAGCTCGGCGTGATCGAGGCCCAGCTCCTCAACACCCGCATCCTCTCCCCGATCTCCGGGACCGTCGACCATATCGCCCTTTCGGTCGGCGACGTGGTCCAGCCCTCCCAGACCATCCTGACGGTGAATAACCTCTCGGACCTCTGGGTGACCGCGAACCTCGAGGAGACCAAGATCGCGAAGATCCTTCCCGGCGCGCCGGTGAAGATCAACGTGGACGCCTGGGACGGGGTGCCCTTCACCGGGACCGTGGAGATGATCCGCGCCGGCATCGTGGCCCCGGCCTTCCAGATCGGCGAGTTCACGAAGACGACCCAGCGCATTCCCGTGCGCATCCGCTTCGACCCGGAAACCTTCTCCGGCGAGAACGCGCCCCGGCTGGTGCCCGGCATGTCCGTCGAGATCAAGGTGCGGGTTTCCGGGAGCGCCAAATAAAATAAGTGACGTCCGGTTCCCCTTAACGTGTTGTATACTTACGAACCGTAAGGGGGAACCTAACATGAACACGCTTGTTCTTTACTATTCGCGAACCGGCAACAACCGGCTCGTCGCCCAAAGGATCGCCGAAAGGCTGGCTTGCGATATCGACGAGATTCGCCCGGCCCTCGGCTCCTTTTTTTTCCTGCTCCTCGGCTCCGCCATGAAGGCCGGGCTCGGGAACCGCAAGCTTGCCCGGGATCCCGGCGACTACGACCGCGTCATTCTCTGCGGCCCCATCTGGATGGGAACGGTAGTCCTTCCCCTCCGCTCGTTTCTCCTGAAATACAGAAAGAGGATAAAGTCCCTCGCCTTCGTGACGGCCTGCGGGAGCGACGAAACGAGCAAGTCAGGCGGCTTCGGCTACGAAACCGTCTTCGGCAAGTTTCGGGATATTCTCGGCCCGGCTTTCGCGAAGGGCTACGCCCTCCCGGTTACCCTCGCGGCCCCGGCCGGCGCGGTGTCGACCAAGATCGTCCTCGACGAGACCAATTTCACGGGGGAAATAGCGAGCCGCTACGAGGCGGTGGTCGAAGAGCTCGGTAGGGCGTGAGGCCCCGCGTGGGATATTCCGCCAAAGAGCCTGAATAAAAAAAAAGGAAACAAAAATGGCATTCACCCAGGAACGGATTCACGAATACGGGTACGGGATACCGGCGGCCCCGATCGACGACTGGCGGGATTACGACCGGGCAAATCCGGTGCCCGGCTATTTCGAGTTCGACTGGCTCTCGAGCCGGCATCCGGACCTCTACCACCGATTCGCCCTGTCGACGGTCGGGCTCATGGAGAAGCTCGAGACGGTGTTCGACGCGACGGGCATGACGGTCGCGGATATCGGCGCGGGAACCGGGCGTTCCTCCGCGGGCCTCGCCCGGCGGGCGAAGAAAGTATACGCGGTGGACCGGTACGGCTCGGTCGTCGACTACGGTAGGCGCGAGGCGGAGCGGCTCGGCCTCACAAACGTGGAGTACCTCCCGGGCGACCGCGACTCGCTGCCCCTCCCGGATTCGAGCGTCGACGCGGCCATGGCCGCCTGGGCCGAGATGAACCTGGCCGAGGCCTGGCGGGTTACCCGGCCGGGCGGCCATATCCTCTGGATGGGTTCCGTCGCCGACGCGCTTTGCGGCGAGCTTTCCGAAACCCTTTCGGCGGACCATCCCTGGATCGGCGAAACCTTCGCGGCTCCCGAAACCTTCCTTCCCGGTTTTCCCGACGAATACGCGGAAAACGAGGGCAGCGATGCGTTCGGCGTGCCCCTGGAAGGACCGGTTCGGGCCTGGCGATTCACGTACCTCGCCGATTACGGGACCTGGGAGGAGGCGGCCGCCATTACCGGGCGGCTCTACGGTCCCCGGGCGGCGGCCTATTTCGCCGACAGAAGGCAGTCCACCTTCGCGTGGAGGCTGCAGATCGAAATCGGGAAGGTCTTGAAGGAATGAAAGATAAAGGCGCCGCGTCGACGGCGCCTTTTTTTTAAGGACGCCGAGGAAAGCTCACCGCACCACGAGGACCGGGATCGATACCTTGTGCCTGACCGGCGCCACGGTTTCGCCCCAGAGGAGGTCGCCGAAGGTCCGGTGGCCGTGGGACCCCATGACGAGCATGTCCACCCCGTGCTCCTCGGCGAACTTCACCACCTCCTTCGCCGGGTCCCCGAAGGCGAGGGCGATCTCCACGGGGGTTCCCGTGGACCGCAATTCTTCCGCGATCTCCAAAAGGTACTTCTCGTCTTCCCGGGTATGCTCGTCGTAGACCTGCGTGCCGTACACCTGGCTCGGGGCCGAGTCAGCCACGTGAATCAGGGTTATCATCGCCCCGTCGGCCTTGGCGAGGGAAAGGGCCCGGCCGATCACGTCCGCGTCGGCGGCGTCGCGCCCCAGGGTCGCGAGGATGTGGGTAATCCTCGTGGTGCCTATTTTCTCGATTACCCCGGCGGCGCCCGCCTCGTCACGCTTTTTCCAGGGAGTCGAACCGCGGAAGAAGGGGAGGGCGGTCAGGTAGGCCAGGAAGGCGACGAGGCCCGTCGCGAGGACGATGATCGCGGTCGCCATGACCGGGTTCGAACCCCCGGTCACCAGCCCCGCGACCTGGTCCGACACCAGCTTCGCGTTCAGGGCGACGATGATCGCCGCGGTAACCCAGGCGAGGGCTTTCACCCACCACCGGTTCGCGAAGGCGCCCATCTTTACCCGGTCGCTCGTGAAATGCACCAGCGGGATCACCGCGAAGGGAAGCTGGACGCTCAGGATAACCTGGCTCAGGATGAGGAGTCGGTAGGTGCCCCGGTCCCCGGCGACCGCGATTACGGCCACCGCGGGAAGCAGGGCCACGAGGCGGGTAAGGAGGCGGCGGAAGGCGGGCCGCATGCGGATGTCCACGAAGCCTTCCATGACGATCTGCCCCGCGAGGGTTCCCGTCAGGGTGGAGCTCTGGCCCGCCGCGAGGAGGGCCAGGCCGAAGGCGACCGAGGCGACCCTCGTGCCGAGCATGTTCGCGAGGAGCTGGTCCGCCTGCTGGATCTCTGTGACCACGATCCCGTTTTTCCAGAAGACCGCGGCAGCCAGGATCAGGATCGCCGCGTTGACGAAAAAGGCGCCGTTCAGGGCCACCACGGAATCGAGGAGATTATACCTGCAGGCCTGGGCCTTGGAGTCGACCAGGCGCGAAACCTTCCGGGTCTGCACCAGGGAGGAGTGGAGGTAGAGGTTGTGGGGCATGACCGTAGCGCCGATTATGCCGAGGATGATGAACACCGAGCCCGGGGGTACCGAGGGAATGAGTCCCGCGGCGGCGGCGCCGAAGTCGGGCTTCGCGAGGAAGAGGTTCACGATGAAGCCCCCGGCGATCACCGCGATGAGGGAGACGATGAAGAGTTCCATCTTGCGGACCCCGAGTTTCTGGATCGCCAGGAGGAGGAAGGTGTCGAAGAGGGTCACCGCCGAGCCCCAGAGGAGGGGTAGGCCGAACATCAGGTTGAGTCCCAGGATCGTGCCGAGGACTTCCGCGAGGTCGCAGGCGGCGATCGCCACTTCCCCGAGTATCCAAAGGACCCAGGCGGCGGGTTTCGAGTACTCCGAGCGGCAGGCCTGGGCGAGGTCCTTGCCGGCCACGATGCCGAGCCGGGCCGAGAGGGTTTGGAGGAGTACCGCCATGAGGTTCGACATGAGGATGACCCAGACGAGGGCGTAACCGAAACGGGAGCCTCCCTCGAGGTCGGTCGCCCAGTTGCCCGGGTCCATATAGCCGACGCTCACGAGGTACGCGGGGCCGATGAAGGCGAAAATCCGCTTGATTATGGTGGGCTGGCTCGTGTTTACCGAACCGTGGGTGTCCTCGAGGGATTCGCCGTGAAGGTGGGTTTCCGCAGACTTGTCGATAATCGCGCTTTTTGGCATCGGATGGCCTCCGGACCTAAGGATACCAAGAAGCGCCGCGGAACGCCACCCTTGGACGTTGCGCTCCCCGCCGGCGTTTCGGCCAGCGCCCCGCGCGGCCTCTCCGTCAGCCCAGGCTCCACGCGTACCCCTCGGCCTCCAGGACCTCGAAGGCGCCGTCGTCCGCGGCCGCGCCGAAGGCCCTGACCAGCTTCGCCCGGACCAGGGGTTTCTTTCCCCGGTTCACGAATACCGTGAGGCTTTTCGCCCCGGCGTCCGCCGCGAGGCTGGCGTATGCCGCGCCGGCTTCGTCAGGCCCGAGCGCGGGCGCGTAAATCCTGAAGCCGAAGGCGTCGGGAAGGCGCGGGCTCGCGAACCATTCCCTCGCTCCCCGGTTCACGAGGAGGGCGTTTTCGCGCCGCAGGGCGATGACGGATTTCAGGAAGTCATACTGGCTCCGGTCCTGGCGCGCCGCGTCCCAGGGCATGCAGCGACGGCAATCCGGGTCGTGTGCCCCGGTGACGGCGTACTCGCTGCCGTAATAAAAGCAGGGAGAACCGGGCAACAGGGCGAGGACGAGCCAGGCGAGGCGCGCCGCGGCGAGGTTACCGTCCAGCCGGTGGATGAGCCGCGCGGTGTCGTGGGAGTCGATTAGGTTGAAACCCGCGCGGATGACCGGCACCGGGTAGGACTGGACGAGGGTTTCCATCCGGCGCGCCAGGGCGAGGCCGTCGGGAATCTCGTCGGTGGCCTTCAGGAAATCCGTGAGGGCCTGGCCGAAATGATAATTCATGATCGCGTCGTATTGGTCGCCCCGAAGCCAGGCCATGGAGTGGTGCCATATCTCGCCGACGATATACGCGTCGGGTTTGGCGGCCTTCACGACGTCGCGGAACTCCCGCCAGAACCCGTGGGTCACCTCGTTCGACACGTCGAGCCGCCAACCGTCTATGTCGCAGGCGCGGATCCAGTACTCCGCCACCTTCAGGAGGTAGGCGCGTACCTCGGGGCTCGCCGTATTCAGCTTCGGCATCCCGGTGGTGAACGCGAAGGTCTCGAAATTGGCCAGGTGGGAATCCCCGTCGTCGGCCCGCGGCGAACCGTCGCTCTCGGTGCCGAAGAGCGGGAAGTCGCGAATGGAGAACCAGTCCCGGAATTCGGATTTTTCCCCCTTCTCGAGGACGTCCCTCCAGGGACCGAAAGCCGTGCCCGAGTGGTTGAATACCGCGTCGAGGATTATCCTGATCCCGCGCCGGTGGCATTCCCGGACGAGCTCGCGAAGGTCCTCCTCGGTTCCGAAGGCCGGGTCGATCCTGAGATAATCCGCCGTATCGTACTTGTGCACCGAGGGCGACTCGAAAATCGGGGTGAGATAGATGCCGTTGAACCCGAGGCCGGCGATATGGTCGAGCTTCGCCGTGATCCCCGGCAGGTTCCCGCCGTAAAATTCACCGTTCGTCACCTCGCCGTACTGCCATTCCCTCGTGCCCGGCGGGTTGAGCGCGGGGTTGCCGTTGTGATAGCGCTCGGGAAAAATCTGGTACCATACGGTCTCGCCGACCCATTCGGGCGCCCTGAAAACTTCCGTCGGCTGGAT
>QKCE01000168.1 GCA_003245785.1 Spirochaetales bacterium
GAGGCTGCCCGGGCGATCCACCGGCTTTCCGGCCGGGCGGACGGGCCCTTCGTGGCCCTGAACTGCTCGGCACTGCCCGAAGGCCTCGCGGAAAGCGAGCTCTTCGGCCACGAAAAGGGTTCCTTTACCGGGGCCGCGGGCCTGAGGAAGGGTCGCTTCGAGCTCGCCGACGGGGGAACCCTCTTCCTGGACGAGATAGGCGACCTCCCCCCGGAAATGCAGCCGAAACTCCTCCGGGCCCTGCAGGAAGGCCGCTTCGAGCGGGTCGGCGGGGAAAAGCCCGTAAGCGCCGACGTACGGGTTATCGCCGCGACCCACGTGGACCTCGGCCGGGCGGTCGAGGCCAAGCGATTCCGGGAAGACCTCTTTTACCGCATCTCGGTCTTTCCCATCCGCCTGCCCCCATTGCGGGAACGGGGGACCGACGTGCTCCTCCTCGCCGAGCGTTTCGCCGAAAAGCTCCGCGCCCGGCCCGGCTGGGAAGGTCTCGCCTACTCCCCCGAAGCCCTGGACGCCCTGACGAGCCGGCCTTGGCCGGGCAACGTCCGGGAACTGAAAAACGCGGTGGAACGGGCGGCCATTCTCTGCCGGGGCCGCGCGATAAGCGCGGCCCACCTGGAGGCGGGGGATTGGGCGCGGTATCCGGGAGGGCATGAGCTTCCAGCCCCGCTACCCGGTTTGCTTCCCGGGAGGGAAGGGAAACCCGCTGACGGGGGACCCACCGCCGTGAGAGCGGACAGTGTCGAAAGTGCGGCTAGCCCCGCGCGAACCCGGGAAAGCCTGAAAGCGAACCTCGCGGCCATAGAGCGGGAACGCATACTCGCCGCCCTGGAAGCCTCGGGCGGCAGGATTTACGGCGAGGCCGGAGCGGCGGCCAGGCTCGCGCTCAAGCCGACGACCCTCCAGAGCAGGATGAAAAAGCTGGGGATAAGGTGAAAAAAAAGGCCGGCGAGAGGGTACGCCGGCTCATGACTCGCAACGCGGCGCCCTCCGCGAGCGCTCCCAATACCCCGGCTGACTAATAATAGACGCCCGCGGCCAGCCGGGGCGAGACGCTGCCCTCGACGTAACTTTTCCGAAAGATATTGGACCATTCGGCGCCGAGTTCCGCGAATACGTGCTTCCCGAAAAAACGCTGCCCCGACAGGCCCGCGGAAACGTAGGGGTCGTCGGTCGTCATGGAGTCGCCTAGGGTTCCCTCGTAGTCGAAGGTCAGGGACTGCCGGGACACGCCGCCGCCCAGCCGGGCGACGAGACGATAGGAATTTCCGAACTTGTACGCGAACACGCCCTGTACGCCGAGGGAAGTTTCCACCGTCACGATGGTCGCCTCGGGAATGCCGCCGTGGCTATACCGTACGGCCGCCCCCGCCTCGGCCCCCAGGAAGACGTTCCTCCGTTTCAGGAAGTAAAGTCCCGCGCCCGCCTCGGCGCCCAGGGGATAGAACGGGTCGTCCCAGTTCGTCCGGTAATAGGGGTCGTACAGGGGAAAGAAGGGCCGGTATCCCGCCGAGGCGAAATAGTCGACCGGTTTCTGATACCCGACCTTGAGGGCGTTTTCCGCGAGGGCCTCGAGTCCGCCGGGGTTCCGGACGCGCACGGTATAGTTTCCGTACCGCAGGGCTTCGCGGGGAAATTCCGCCACCAGGGTCCTGCCCCCGTCGCTCTTGATCACGGTGCCCGGTACGGTCGTCCGCCCGGTCTTGTCCGCCAGGTCCACCAGTTCGACCTCTGCCCCTTCGAGGAGGTCCCGCCCGTCCAGGGTCAGCCGTTTGGCCGCCTCCGATTCCAGGTAGAAAGCCGAAGGGCTCACGGATTGCAGAAGCGGAATTTCCGCCTTCTCGACTATGAGTTCCACTGGACCGACGGTGAATTCGGCCTGGTCCAGGAGATTGTAGGTAATAAGCTCGTAGCTATAACTGCCCGGCTTCAATTGGAGGTCCACGAAGGACCCTTCGGTGTGGAAGCGGTCCAGGGTCTCCCCGCCTTCGCCGTAAAGGATTACCTCGTAGCGCAGGGCGTTCGAGTCCGGCTGCCAGCGGATGCGCTGGGTAAACGTGGGTTCGCCCTCCGGCGAGACGACGTAAAAATAGTCGTCGTCGGAGTCCTGGGCGTAAGTCCCGAGCGATAGGAAAAACAGGGCGGCCGCCAGGAGGGCTTTTGACTTAGAACCCATAGCTCGTCCTCGGGGTGTCGATGCTCGGGGCGGTCAGGGCCGGAATGTCCACGGAGAAGCCGGAGCGGCCTTGAATGCCCTCCTGCTCGACATAGCCGCCTGCGCCCACTCCCCGGGCTTCCACGGTCCAGAAGAACCCGCCCCTTGAAAGGGAAGCGAGGTCAGTCAAAAGGAAACGCGGCTCCGTTACCTGAACGGTCAGGACGGGCTTCCCGCCCGGGGCCTTGAAGAGGTTGAACGCGTACCGGTTGGCCCCGTTCACGGCTTCCCACTCGAATAGGAGCTCCCGGTGCCCGCGCAGGAAGGGCGGGTCGAGCACGGTCCCGTCCGCCGGCCCGAGAAGCGCCGGGGCGGCAAGAAGCGGGACGGGGGTTACCGTAAAGCGGTAGGTTTCCTTGGCGGATACGTCGAAGGCGTCGATGTAATTGCGGACGGTCCAATAATAGGTGCCTTCGGGGAGCCTCCCCGGGCCGTCGGTCCGCGCCGGGGAGCCGTTCCGGTACAGGGGATCCTTCAGGGAGGGGTCCCGGGAGATGAGCAGTTCCGCCCTGTCCGGCGTATCGGCGTTTTCCCAGCCCAGGGCGACCCCCGACCGAATCGCGCTCAAGCCGTCTATCTCCGCGCCGTCGGCGGGGGATACGAGGCGCGCGAAGGTCAGGGTGCGGAAAGCGACGGGAAACTCCTCCGCGTAACCGATGATGCGGCTCGAGCTTTCCTTGTCCAGCCCGAAGCCCTGCAGCCGTACCCTGTACCTGCCGTCGGGGAGCGTGCCCAGGGGCAGGGTTACCGACGAGGCCGACAGGGCGGGAAGGGAAACGCGGGGCTCCGATTCGCCCTCGCGGATAAGGTCGAGGCGGACGTAATCGGCCCCCGGCGGGGTTTTCCATTCGAAAAGCCGCTCGTCGTCGGAGCGGATCATGAACGACGCCCGGGGATCAGGCTGAATGAGCACCGGCGCGGGGAAGGGATCGGCGACGGAGAAGGAGCGGACGGGGGTCTCGAGGAAGGGTACGCCGTCGGCGTTGTAGGTCCTGAGCCGCCAGTAATAGGTACCCACCTTCCAGTCCCCGCCGAGGGCGGTCTCGGAAACCACGTCTTCTTCCGCCGCCAGGTCCGAGAATTCCCTGTCCCGGGAAACCTGGAATACGGTCCGCGCCGGGACGTTCGTCTTCCACGAGAATCGAAGGTTGCGGACGAGGGAGTCGGCGACGACGTACCCGTCGGGCGGATAGGACAATCGTATCGCCATGCTGCCGTCGATACCGTTCAGGGTAGAGGGGCGGGAGAAGGGCGAAAGGTTCCCCTCGTCGTCCTTCCACCGTACGCCCCAGTACCAAGTCCCGGGAGCCGCCGAAAGCGGGGAAAGCCCTTCGGAAACGTGCAGGTACGGGGATGCCGTGGCGAGAAGGGCGACGGGATTCGACAGGTCCCGCGACGCGGAGAGGGCCAGCTCGTACCGGACGGCCTCGGGTTCCGCGACCCAGGAGAAGGAAAGGCCGGTCGAAACTTCCTGAATTTGGAAGAGGGTCCCGTTCCCGGGATAGGAAGGCGTCGGCGCCGCCATCGCCTCCCTACGGGAGACGGAAAAACTTCGGTACGCGGGGGCCGTTTCCGGCCCAACGCGGCGGAAGGGGTAGTCCGGCACGACCCGCCAATACCACCGCCCCTCCAAAAGGGAACCGACGGAAAGGCTGGAAACGACGGTGCGGGTCCGGATTTCCGGGGCGGAAAAGGATGGATCGCGGGAAAGCTCCAGCACGTAGGCGGTCGCCCCGGGAGCCTCGCCCCAGGAAAAGCGGATTACCGGCGCTTTTTTCCGGTACGGGCGTTCGATCCCGTCCGCGGGCTGGTTCAGTGAAACGGGTTGTTCCCGGTTCAGGGTAAGGCGGCGAAAGTTCGAGAAGGTACCGTCCCCGTGGCGGGCGCGCCAATACCACGTGCCGTCCTCCAGGGAAAGGGAGGCGCCCATGAGGCCGTCGGCCCCGGCGGACGTCGCGGGAACTTCCGCCACGATCTCGGTAAAGCCCTCGTCCCGGGCAAGCTGGACGTAGGATTCGCCCTCCGACCCGTTCAGCAGGGAAAAGGAAAAGGGGATGTCGGTCGCGCCCCCGGCGGAGCTGATGAACCGCTCGTTCTGCCGGGGGGAGCGGGGAATGAGTTCCAGGTCGCGCACGGCGACGGCCCCCGAGGCGACGTCGATGCGGGCTTCCTGGTTTTCCCGGATCAGGGAGGAAGTGCCGTCCGCGTGGAGCACGGTGGCGGCGCCGGAGGCGACCTCCACCTTCACCTCGGATCCGGTGCCCGTCAGGGAGAGGCTTGCCGCCGCGTCGGCGCTGAGGGTCGAATCGCCTATGCGGACCGTGGTCTCGGCGGCGGCGGCGTTTCCCCCGAGCTCGATGGCCCCTTCCACGAATTCCAGGACGCGCCCGGCGGCCCCGAAGTCTACCTTGATCATCGTGTTGTCGAGAAGGTCCAGGCTCGTGCCGTCCGAGAAGATCAGGGAGGCCTCCGACCGGTCGGCGGTTCGCAGGGTGTCGGCCCCGAACACCGGCGAGGCGTTCCTGAGCCGTGCCCAACCAAGGGAAGAGGCGGTCTTGCGGGTCGCGCTCCGTTTCTTGAACACGATGGTACCCACCGAATCGCCCGAACCCGCTGGGGCCGCGGAGTTCACGTCCGCGAGGTAAAAATGGAAAAGCATCGCCGAAAGAAGCAAGGTGGCGGACGTCGCCAGGAGGTCACTGCGGGAGAATCTCATACTTCACTTCTTCCTTGTCCACGTCCACCGCCGCTCCCGGCGCCTCGATTCCCAAAAGGGAGCGTACCTCGGCGAGGGTCCGTGGGCCTTCCCGGCCGACCAGGTTGACCACCGCGTAGATTTGCAGGGGGGCTTCTTTTCCCTTTACCTTGATGGGCTGCATGGCCTCGACGACCAGCCGGTCCCTCAGGAGGGAATAGGTGCTTTCCGAAACGAGGATATCCGTCCCGAAGGGCTTGTTCAGTGCCTCGATGCGGCTCGCGAGATTGACCGCGTCGCCGATGACGGTATATTCCATGCGTTTCATGGACCCGATCTGGCCGGCGAGGCAGGGCCCGGTATTCAGGCCGCAGCCGATGCGCAGTACGGGCTTGTCCGGGCCGCCGCGGCCCCGGTTGAAGTCGATGAGGGCGTCGCGCATCATGAGCATCGCGGAAATGGCGTTGGCCGCGTCCTCCTCGGGGCTTCCCCGGGAAACCGGGGCGCCCCATACGCCCATGATGGCGTCCCCTATGAATTTGTCGACGACCCCGTGGGTCCGCTCGATGCAGTCCACCATTCGGGTCATGTAGTCGTTCAGGAATTCGACGACCGCTTCCGGTTCCATCTTCTCCGAGATGGCGGTGAACGAGCGGATGTCCGAGAAGAAGATGGTCGCCGTCTTCCGGGTTCCGCCCAGGGCGAGGTCGCCCTTGAGGGCCAGCTCGGCGATTTCCCGGTTGACGAATTTGCCGAAGGTATCCTTCATGCGCTCCCGTTCGGCGAGGCCCTTGCCCATGCGCACGAAGCTCGAGGTAAGCACCCCCAGCTCGTCCCGGGTGGAGGGAACGAGGTCCAGGAGGAATTCGCCCTCCTCTATTTTCCGGGACGCCGCAGTCAAGAGCTTCACGGGATGGGTGACCGCCCTGGAAAGGAACCAGACGGCCAGGATGGAAAAGAGGAGGACTATGCCGGTGAGGTAGAGGTTTTGCCGCGCGATGGCGAGGGCCGTGCGGTAGACCTCGGACTGGGGCACCGAGACGACGACCCCGACCCGTCCCAGGGAAAGCCGCCGGACGGCGCCGAGGTTCGCCTTCCCCTCCGCGTCCCGGTAGCGTACCTGCTTGTTGTCCGAGGTGCTCCTGAGAAGCTCCGACACGATGGAGAGCCCGCCGAGGTCCGCCCCCAGCTTGAGGAGTCCCATGTCCGGGTGGGCCAGGACCGCGCCCTCGCCGTCCACCGCGAAGACGAGGGCGAGGGAATCGCCCTGGATGATGTCCTGGACGCTTTCGGTGGAAAACAGGATGAGCATGACGTCGTCGGCGCCGAGGTCCCGGTAGGGGAAGGCGAGGACCGCCGAGGGGATGCCCAGGGCGGGGGTGGCGTTCGCCATCGTCGTTTCCCCCGAGCGGGCGCTCTCGGCGGCGGCGGCGCACCGTTCCAGGGCCAGGGCCGCGGCGCCCCGCTCCAGCTCGTTGGCCTTGAAGAATTTCGCGTTGAATATTTCCCGCTTGCCCGGCACCTGGATATAGGCGATTTCGGCGTTTCGGTCGAAGAAATCGTCAACGACCGACTGTTCCAGGACGCGGTTCGCCGGGAGGTGCCGGAGCACGTCGAAGAGGGAGAGGGAGGCCCCGTAAACCGATTCTATGCGGCCCTCGATCTGGGAGGCCACCACCTGGCTCATGGTCAGGTTGTTTTCCTCCACCCGGGCCCGGGTATCGTCGGCGAAAAACCAGGACGACAGGACCGTGATGATACCCATGGAAACCACGACGATGATCGAGATCATGGCGATGAGCTTGAGCGCCAGGGGGTACTTGATTTCCCCCTTCGGCACTTCCTTTTTCGGCGCGTTCATGGCGTACTCCTCTTGGCAGTAACGGTTATCTTTTTTTACCAATGCACTACGTCGCTGTATTGGACGTCGATTATCTTGGCGTTCGCTCCGGAAGTTGAAATGGCGAATACGTATACCCGATTGTTGTATGCCCAGGAAGTAGCGCCGCCCGAATAGCGTAAATACGCGTGTTCACCCGCTATACTGGTTACGTCTCCGACATTCGCGTACGAAGGCCCCACGCCAATGGACACGCGCGAAAGGGTTCTGGTAGTGAAATACCATTGATAATATTGATCTGGCGCGAAGGGTACCGAAATAATCTGAGTGATCTGTTCGTTA
>QKCE01000054.1 GCA_003245785.1 Spirochaetales bacterium
CTCCCGGCAGAAGGATATCCAGTTCAAGATGCTCGCGAGCCAGATCAATCCCCATTTCCTGTACAATACCCTCGAGACGGTGCGCATGAAGGCCCTCGAAAACGGGGACCGCGAGGTGGCAACCACGGTAAAGCTTTTGGCCCGCATCCTCCGGCACAACCTGGGCGCCACGGAGCGCCCCGTCTCCCTCGTGTCGGAACTCGAGGCGGTGGGGAGTTACCTCGACATCCAGCACATCCGTTTCGGGGAGCGGGTCACCTACGACATCGACTGCACCTGCAGGGTGACGGACTACGAGATCCTCCCCCTCCTGATCCAGCCCATCGTGGAGAATTCCTTCATCCACGGCCTGGAAGACACCCTCACCGGGGGCTTCATTTACGTGTGGATCGGGATCGACGGCGGCGCATTGCGCGTCGCGGTGCGGGACAACGGCAAGGGCATGGCCCCCGCCCGCCTGGCGGAACTGCGGTCCGCCCTGGCGGCCGCGCGGAGGGACGCGAATTACGTTCCCGACGAAACCCCCGCGGGGCCGAAGGCGGAAAGCCGCCCGTCCGGGGAAACGGCGGACCCGGCGCCCGACGACTCCCGGGGAAGCTCCATCGGGCTCGTGAACATAGACGAGCGCATCAAATTATTTTACGGCGAGGCCTGGGGCCTGGACGTCGAGTGCCCCGAATCGGGCGGCACCATCGTGACGATCCGGCTACCCTTGCCCCCTTCGGAGGCGGACGATGTGGCGCTTGGCGATCGTTGACGACGAGGCGGGGGTCCGGCGCGGGCTCGCCGCCCTCCTGGACTGGGAAGCCCTGGGCTTCGAGGCCGTCGGCGAGGCCGGGGACGGGGAAACCGCCCTCGCCCTCATCGCGGAACTCGAGCCGGACCTCCTGCTCCTCGACATCCGCATGCCCGGAACGGACGGCATTTCCGTGCTGAAAGCCCTGGAGGGCCGCGCGAAGCGGCCCCGGGTCCTGGTGCTCACGGGCCATTCCGACTTTTCCTACGCCCAGAGCGCCCTCAACCTCGGCGCCCGGGGCTACCTCCTCAAGCCCGTGGACGAGGACGAGCTCGAGGCGAAGGTCAGGGAAGTGGCGGGCGAACTCGAGGAGGAGAGGAAGCTGGGCCGGATCGTCGGCAAGGCGAAGACCGGGGAGCGGGCGGCAAACCTCGCCCGTCTCCTTTCCGGCGCCCTGGCCCCCAAGGCCGCCGCCGAGGCCTTCCCCGAGGGCGATTTCGACGCGGAATTCCAGGTCGCCCTGATTTCCCGGGAACTCGCCCGCGGGATCGGGGACGCCGGGCGCCTCGAGGAAACCGCCGGGGACTTTTTCTCCCTCCTCAACCGGGAAACCGTGCCCCTGGAACGATACCTCGCGATCCTGTTCCGGAACGAGAACCGCGATACCCTGCGCCGGTACCTGGAGCAGTTCCATCGCCGGATCGCCTGGCTCGAATCCCGCCAGGGGGAGGGCTCCCGGGTAACCGGCGCCATTGCGGCCCTGGGACCCCGAGGACGGGGCCCGGAAGGCTTACTGGAATCCTGCGCTTCCGCGGAGCGCCTCGCGGAAACCCTGTTTTACCGGGAGGACGCGCCCTTCGTGGAGGCCGAAGGAACCGGGGGCGACGCGGGGGGAGCGGTCGCCGAGGTCGCCGAAACGGCCGCCCCAGCCGATGTCGCGAAGCCCCCGCGCGCCGCGGGACCCATCCAGGCGCCCGACGCGGCCGACGTCATCCCCTTCATCGAGATCCTCGACCTGACCCGGATCGACCGGGCCTTCGAGGCCCTGGAAGCCGCCCTCCGAAGCGCCGCCCTTCCCCCCGGGGACAGCCGGAACCGGTGCATCGCCCTCGCGATGGAAATCCGGGCGACCCTCATGGCCAAACACCCGGAGAAGGAGCTTTGCGCGAACCCGGTGACCGATCTCGTTAACGTGATAATGGAAAGCCGCTACCTCGCCGAGGCGGTCTCGGCGGTCCGGCTCTACGCGCGGGGCGTCGCCGGGGAATTCGGCGAGGCCGCCCCGGGCAACCATATCCTCAAGGTAATCCAGTACGTGCGGAACAACTACGCCGGGGACCTCAAGCTCGAGTCCCTAGGCGAGACCTTCAACTGCAACAGCGCCTACCTGGGTAAGCGGTTCAAGGAGCAAACCGGGGAAAGCTTCAATTCCTACCTGGACCGCATCCGGATCGACGCCGCGAAGGAACTCCTGAAAACCACGGACATGAAGGTATACCAAGTCTCGAAACTCGTGGGATACCCGAACATCGACTATTTTTTCGCCAAGTTCCGCCGCCACGTGGGCATGACGCCCCGGGCCTACAAAACCGGCGGGAAAGAAACCGGGGGGGAGGAGTAGGGAATATGGGAATCGAATCGGCGAAAGCTCCCGACTTACGGCGGGCCGCGTCCCGAAAAGCCGGCCCGTCAGGCGCGCCGCATGACCCGGGCGCGCCGCATGACACATGCGGGTACCGAACCGCGCCCGCCGCCCGCCCGCGTGCCGCGCTTCCCGCCGCGCGCGGGGGGCTCGCCCTTGCCGCGGCCTTCGCCCTCGCCGCCCTCGCGGGTTGCGGGGGGAAAGCGCCGGCCGGCAGCGGGACCGGCGCGGGAGAGGAGAGCCCTAAACCGCCGATAACCCTCAAATTTTTCACCGTTGACCTGACGGAGGATACGGCCTTCGACGACCCGGTGGCGAGGGAAATTACCAGGCGGACCGGCGTGACCCTGGAGATCGACCATCCCCTGGCGGGGGACCAGCAGACCATCCCCCTCATGATCGCGAGCGGCCAGTATCCCGACATCATCTACGCAAAGGGCGACCTTGCCCTTCTCGTCGAGGCGGGGGCGGTAATCCCGCTGGACGATCTCATCGCGGCCAAGGGCGAAAACCTCCGCGAGCTCTACGGCGACCAGTTGGGGCGGCTCCGCTTTTCCCCCGAGGACCCGAGGATCTATTCCGTGGGTACCTACGGGGTACGGGAGGGCATGTGGCAGGTCGACGGCACCCTGCAGCTCCAGCTCGCGGTGCTGAAGGAGCTCGGCTACCCGAAAATCGAGACCTTCGAGGACTACGAGAACGCCCTCAAGGCATACATGGCGAAGTACCCGAGGATCGACGGGCGCGAGACCATCGGCCTTTCGCTTCTTCTCGACGCGTGGCAATGGTATATCGACCTCTCGAATCCCGCGGGCTTCGCGATCGGCTATCCCGACGACGGCCAATGGCTGGTGGACGACGAAAGCCTCGCGGCGCGGTACAAATTCCTCGATCCCGACATCCGTCTTTACTACGAGTGGCTCTGCCGCCTCAATGCCGAAGGCCTTTTGGACCCCGAGTCCTTCACCCAGAGCGAGGACGTGTGGAAGTCCAAGATCGCCTCGGGCCGGGTCCTGGGTCTCGCCTACCCCCTGTGGGGCTACGCGGACGCCCGGGCGACCCTGATCCGGAAGGGGATGGGAGAGCGGACCTACGCCTATCTACCCGTGGTGGCCGACCGCCGGTTCAGGTCCATGGCCCTCAAGGACCCGGGCTTCACCGGCGGCTGGGGCGTGGCGATTTCCTCAACCTGCGCCGACCCGGAGCGCGCCTTCGAATTCCTCGACTGGCTGTGCTCCGAGGAGGCGCAGATCCTCGTGAACTGGGGCATCGAGGGGAAGAACTACGAGGTCGAGGGAGGCAAGCGGGTCGTGCCCGCGGAAGAGCAGTTCAGGATCGACACCGACGCGAATTACGCGAAGAAAACCGGCGTGACGCGATGGACCTATCCCTTCCCGCAGTACGGCAGCGCCTGGATTGATTCCACCGGAAATTACGTAACCCGGGACAGCCCGGAGCGGATCCGCGCGACCTATATCCCCGAGGAGAGGGAAACCCTCGCGGGCTACGGCGTCTCCATGTGGACGGACCTATTCCCCTCGAGCGGGTCCCTCGGCGTGTCGCGCCACGGCCAGGCCTGGCTCTACCAGCTGCCCCCGAACCTCACCGCGAAAATAACCGCCGCGGACGAGTACATGAAAACCGCCCTGGTAAACGCGATCCTCGGCCCTCCCGGGGGCTTCGACGCGGCCTGGGCGAAAATCCGGGAAGACCTCCGGACGATGGGCATGGAACGGACCGACGAGGCCATGACGGGGCTGATAAGGCAAAAAGTCGCGATGTGGTCGGAGGAGACGGAATAGGCGGCCGGTCCGGCAGGTTTTCGGCCGCCCCTCATATCCCCGAAAAAATCTTGTACCGCGCGCCGAAGGCGAGGCCGGTTTCCAGCATGCCCCGCTCCAGGGTGAGAGCCTTCGTCCCTTCGCCGAAGGTAAGCCGGAGCGGGAGGGCGCCGGTTTCCGGGTCGGCAAAGGCCCCGTTCCATTCCACCGTAAGGCGTTCCGGAACCCCGCCCTTCCACGAAAGGGAAACCGAAAGCCCGCCCGGGAGCCTTATGCCCCGGATGGAGCCCTCGCGCCAGTCGGCGGGCAGGGCCGGAAGGAGCCGTATTTCGACCCCCTTCGCCCGGTAGGCCGCAGCTTCCCCGATTTCCGGCCAGTCCAGGATCCCCTGCACGATCATGCGCGTAATGCCCGCGAGGGCGCCGAAGTTGCCGTCGATCTGGAACGGCGGATGGTTATCGAAGAGATTCGGCAGGGTCGAATGGGAGAGGAGGGCCGAAAGGTCCGCAAGCGCCCCTTCCCCGTCGCCCAGGGAAGCGCGAAAATTGATGATCCAGGCGCGGCTCCACCCGGTGTGCCCGCCGCCATGGGCGAGGCGCCGCTCCAGGGTGGCCCGGGCGGCCAGGGCGAGTTCCGGGGTCCTCGCGGGGTCGATCCCCTTGCCGGGGAACAGGTCCCACAGATGGGAAAGGTGCCGATGCCCGGGTTCCGCCTCGGCGAACTCCGAAAACCACTCCCGTATCGTCCCGTTTGAATGGATCTCCGGCGTCGGCAGGGCGGAGTAGGTCGCGACGAACCGCCCGAGATCCCCGTCCCCCAGGCCCTGAATCGCGACGCCGCGCCCGGAAAGCTCCCCGATCGTCCGGATCGTCCCCCCGAAGAGGGCCCGCAATATCTGGGCGTCCATGGCGCAGCCGGCGCATAGGCTTCCCTTCTCGCCCGAGGGGGCGATATACGTATTCTCCGGCGAAACCGAGGGAATCAGGGCGAGGCGGGGACGTTCCGGATCGCCGCCCGGCAGGGGCACCAGGTACTCGGAGAAAAACCGGCAGGATTCGACGAGGACGGAGGCTCGCCGCGCCAGGGCGTCGCGGTCGCCGGTTATCTCGTATTGGTCCCGGATGTGGGTGGCGAGCCAGGCGCCCCCCAGGGGCCAGAGCGTCGCCGGGGTCCAATGGTCCTGGGGAGCCGTGTCCCCCCATAGGTCGAGATTGTGGTGGGCCACGAAGCCGGAACATCCGTACATGACCCGGGCGGTTTCGCGGCCGTGGGGGAGCGCGCGTTCGAGAAGGTCGAAAAGGGGCGCCTCGAGTTCCGGGAACCCGCACATGGCGGCGGGCCAGTAATTCATCTCGGTATTCACGTTGATCGTATACTTGCAGC
This sequence comes from Spirochaetales bacterium, assembly GCA_003245785.1. Classification (GTDB taxonomy): domain Bacteria; phylum Spirochaetota; class Spirochaetia; order Treponematales; family Treponemataceae; genus Teretinema. Next base: position 5,543 of record QKCE01000054.1, read on the forward strand.
CCCAGGGCGGGTCCAGGTCCCGGTTCCACAGGCCCTGCAGGTTCGCGGGGAGCGTGCCCGGCCGGGAGGAGGAGACGAGAAGGTACCGCCCGAAATTCCAGTAAAGGGTCACCAGGGAACGGTCCGGGCCGACGGGCAGCGCCGACCGGGCTAGAAGGGCGTTTACGGAACCCGCCGTTCCGTCCAGGGGCCGCGAGACCTCCGGGTCCTCCGGGGGCAGGGTAAGCTCGAGGGAGGAACGGTCCATGAGCGCCCGGAAGTCCGAGACGTGGTCCGCCAGGATCGGCATGAGTCCCTTGTTCGCGCACCGCGCGATATTGGCCGCGCAAGCCCCTTCGGGATCGTTCTCCCGGAAGCCCGTGCGGATATCCACGAAAAGCACCGCTTCGTCGGCCCCCTCGACGGAGAGGAACCCGCCCCGGGTAAACACGCGGCCGCCCTTCGCTACCGCCCTCGCCATCGCGCAAAAGGGAAGCCCCGAGTCCCGGGCGAGGAATACGAGGTCCCGGCCGACCGCTCCCGCGCGGTCCGCGAAGGCGCCCCGGTCGAGTCCCGCCCGGAAGGACACCGTTCCCGGCACCGACGAGCGAAGCCGGATCACGAGGACCGCGTCCGGGGCGGAGGCGAAATACTCCCGGGTAAACCTCGCGCCGCCGACGGAAAAGCGCACCGTGGCGATGCCCCGGGACAGGTCGAGTTCCCGGGCGTATTCCGTGACCTCCGCGTCCCGGGACGCGCCCCATTCGGTCGCGGTGCCGTCGGAAACCGGGGGGAAAAAGTCCAGCCGCAACTCTCCCGCGGTCTGGTAGACCGGCTGGGAAACCGGGACCCCTGAAAAGGCCTCATGGCCGATCCTCTCGGCATCGGCGAGCTTTCCCCGGGCTATGGCCTCGCGGATTGCCCCGAGATTCCCCAGGGCGTCGGGATTGTTCCGGTTCCGGTAACCGCCGGACCAGAGGGAGTCTTCGTTGAGCTGTATCGTCTCCCGGGCGATGCCGCCGAAGGCCATGGCGCCGAGCCGGCCGTTCCCGATGGGGAGCGCCGCTTCCCATTCCCGGGCGGGCGCGTCGTAATGCATGATCATCCTGTAATCCTTTTATGCAGACGGTGATCCGGGCGCCGGTAACGCCGGCCGCGCCAATGCAATTGTAGGCCCGGGGGCGAGCGGGCGAAACCGCAAGAATTACGCCAGTTTACCCCGAAATATTCGAGCCGGGGACGGCCCGCGCAGCCTTCGGCCCGCCGGCCTCGCCGCCCGCCCGCGCGCGGGCCCTCCCCACGCCCCGCGCCCGATCCCCCGCGGCCTTGCACCCGCTCTCCCGCGGTCCCGCGGCCTTGCACCCCGTCTCCCGCGGCCCCACGCCCGATCCCCCGCGGCCCCGCGGCCTTGCACCCGGTCTCCCGCGGTCCCGCGCCCCGGCGTCGTCTTCCTCTTTTTTGCAAATAAGCATAGCGTCGATTACATTTATCAAAGCCGAATTCTCGGCCTCGGAGTTTTTATGAAAA
>QKCE01000269.1 GCA_003245785.1 Spirochaetales bacterium
GGGTATCTGCTTGCCCGTCCCGCCGCCGAGATTACCGCCGGGGACATCCTTCGGGTCGTGGAAGGCCCCCTGGAACCCGTCGCCTGCCTTGGCCAGCACCCCTGCGACGCCAAGGACGAATGCCTCGCCCGGCAGACCTGGAATACCCTCGCGAACGAGATCAACGACTGCATCGACTCCATCCGCCTGTCCGATCTCGTGTCCTCCTACCGCGCGATCGTCGCCGAGGAGGGCGCCTCGTGAAAATATCGACCCGGGGCCGATACGGCCTGCGCCTCCTGATCGATCTCGCGTTCAACACCTCGGAATCCCACGTCTCCCTCGCGAGCGTGGCGGAACGGCAGCGCATTTCCGCGCGGTACCTCGAGCAGGTCGCCGTCATTCTCAAGCGCTCCGGCTTTATCCGGTCCGTCAAGGGCGCGTCGGGGGGCTACATCCTCGCGAAGGCGCCCTCGGAGATTCTCGTGGGTGACGTGCTTCGCGCCCTCGAGGGGGACATGTCCGTCGTGGACGCCTCCGGCTCCAACCGTCCGGAAACCGCGCTTCAGCGTTGCGTGCGGGAAAACGTGTACGACAGGCTCAACCAGCGAATCCTCTCGGTGATCGATAACCAGACCGTCGCGTCCGTCATCGGCTTGGCTCCCGACGCCGATTCCTTGATGTTTTATATTTGACCGAACGCCGGTTTTCCATTTTTTTACCCGAAAACCTATTAAAATGCTTGGAATAATATAAAAACCCCTTGACGGCAGGGCCGGGGGCTAAGTAGTCTAAAGGCAAGAATAAAGACGCGATAGGGAGGACCCATGGCAAAGGTAGAGCGAATTACCGAATTGATCGGGAAAACCCCGTTGGTAAAAATCAACCGGATGAACGACGGCGTCGCGACCGTGTACGCGAAACTTGAATATTTCAATCCTTTCTCGAGCGTCAAGGACCGCGCGGCCTACGCGATGATCGAGGCCGCCGAGGCTTCCGGGGCGCTGAAACCCGGCGCCGTGATCGTGGAGCCGACCAGCGGCAACACCGGGATCGCCCTCGCCGCGGTAGCCGCGGTGAAAGGATACCGGATTATCCTCACGATGCCCGAGACGATGAGCGTCGAGCGGAGGAAGCTCTTGCAGATTTTCGGCGCCGAACTCGTGCTGACCGAGGGCCCGAGGGGCATGAAAGGGGCGATCGAGAAGGCGACGGAACTGGTCGCCTCCATTCCCGGCGCCTTTATGCCCCAGCAATTCGAGAACAAGGCGAATCCCGACGCCCACTACCGGACCACGGGCCCGGAGATTTGGGAAGATACCGGGGGCGCCGTGGATATTTTCGTCGCCGGCGTGGGTACCGGCGGAACGGTTACCGGGGTGGGGCGTTACCTCAAGGAAAAGAAGCCCTCGGTGAAGGTCGTCGCGGTGGAGCCCGCGGGCTCGGCGGTCATTTCCGGCAATTCCCCTGGACCCCACAAGATCCAGGGCATCGGGGCGGGATTCGTGCCCGACAACCTGGACCGCTCGGTTATCGACGAGGTATATCTCACCGACGACGCGAAGGCGGGAACGACCGCCCGCCGCGCCGCGAAGGAAGAGGCAATCTTCGTCGGCATTTCCTCCGGTTCCGCCCTGGAGGCGGCCCTGACCCTTTCCCGGCGCCCCGAAAACGCCGGCAAGACGATCGTGGCGCTCCTGCCCGACACGGGCGAGCGGTATTTGTCCACCTGGCTCTTCGAGCAATAATCTCAACGGAGGCATTCATGGCTCATCGCATCGAAACACTAGCGGTTCACGGGGGGCAGAAGCCCGATCCCGTCACCAAGTCCCGGGGCGTTCCCGTATGGAGAACGACGGCCTACAACTTCGATTCCGCGCAACACGGGGCGAACCTGTTTGCCCTGAAGGAACTCGGGTTCATCTACACGCGGCTCGGCGACCCGACCGCGGACGTGCTGGAAAAACGGCTCGCCCTCATGGAAGGCGGCGCGGCGGCCGTGGTGACGGCTTCCGGTACGGCGGCGATCCACTATACCGCCCTTACCCTCGCCCGCGCCGGAGACGAGTTCGTGTCCGCCTCGAACCTCTACGGCGGCACCTATACGATGTTTTCCGTGCTCCTGAAGGACCAGGGCATTACGGTCAGGTTCGCCGACGTGAACCGCCCGGAAACCTTCCGCGCCGCGATAACCGACAAGACGCGTTTCCTGTACGCCGAGACGGTCGGAAACCCCGCCCTCGACGTGGCGGACATAGCCGCCCTCGCGAAGATCGCCCATGAGCACCGCATCCCCTTGGTGATCGATTCCACCTTTACCCCGCCGGTAAACTACCGCCCGATGGATGACGGCGCCGACATAGTGATCCATTCCCTGAGCAAGTGGATCGGCGGCCACGGGTCCGCCATAGGCGGCGCGGTGATCGATTCGGGCCGCTTCGACTGGAAGAGCTCGAACGTGCCGTTCTTCACCGAGCCCGACGCGAACTATCACGGCCTCCGTTGGGCACTCGATTTGCCCGATGCCCTCGCCCCGATCGCCTTCGCGCTCCGGTTCAGGACGGTTCCCCTGCGGAATCTCGGGGCCTGCCTTTCCCCGGACAATTCGTGGATTTTCCTCCAAGGCGCGGAAACCCTGGCGCTCCGCATGGAGCGGCACAACGAGAACGGCCTCGCGGTGGCCGAATGGCTCAAGAAGCACCCGAAGGTCGCGTGGGTACGGTATCCCGGACTCGCGGGCGACGCTTCCTCCGCCGTGGCCCGGCGGCAGTTCCAGAAGGGTTTCGGCGGCATGGTCGTCTTCGGCATAAAGGGTCCCGACGGGGAAGCCCAGCTCGCGTCCTGCCGGCGCTTCATCGATTCCCTCGGCCTCGTGTCGCATCTCGCCAACGTGGGCGACGCGAAGAGCCTCGCCATCCACCCGGGAACGACCACCCACTCTCAGCTTTCCGCGGAGGAGCAGCGCGCCGCCGGGCTTCCCCCGGAGCTCATCCGGCTTTCCGTGGGCATCGAGCACGTCGACGACATTATCGAGGACCTCGCGCAGGCCCTGGACAAGGCATGAAAAAGCTCTTGACGATCGAGGGAATGGCCTGCGGATCCTGCGGCATGCGCGTCAAGGCGGACCTCGAGGCCCTGCGGGGAATCGTCAAGGTCGACGTCGACGCCTTCCGCGGGACCGCCGTCGTGGAGGCCGAGGAGTTCAGCTCCGTGCTCGTCGAGCGGGCGATCAAGAACGCGGGCTATACCCTGGTCAAGATCGTGTGACGCTCGCCCCGTTTCCGTATGGACTCGCCGGGGGCGCCCCGGTACAATCGAGACGTACGGAAACGAAGGGGGAGCCATGAACGAATCCGAAGGCGCGCTGCGCGGCGCCGCCCTCGTGCTAGAGGGCGGGGGCATGCGCGGGATTTACACTACCGGCGCGCTCGATTATTTTCTCGACCGCGCCTTTCATTTCGATTACGTGATCGGCGTATCCGCGGGGGCGAGCCACGCGCTGTCCTATATTTCCCGGCAGCGGGGCAGGGCCCGGCGGGTCAACGTCGAATACTGCAATCGGGGCGAGTATATGGGCTTCGGCAACCTCCTCCGCACCGGCTCCTACTTCGGCATGGACTTTATTTTCCGCACCATTCCCGAGCGTTACGACCCCTACGATTTCGAGAGTTTCGAACGCAATCTTGGCCGTTTCGTGATCGTGGTGACGAACATGCTCACGGGCGAGGCCGAGTACATGGAGCCGCGTACCGGGGCAAGCCTGTTCGCCCCCGCGATCGCGTCCTGCTCGCTTCCCCTCGTCTCGAAACCGGTATTTCTCGGCGGCGTTCCCTATCTCGACGGGGGAATCGCCGATTCCCTTCCGCTGGACCGCGTGAGGGCCGACGGCTTTTCCCGCATGGTCGTGATACGCACTCAGCCGAGGGGCTACCGGAAAAAACCCTCGGGAGGCAAGGCCCTGTACCGCGCGGTCTATCGCGGCTACCCGCGGCTCGTGGAAGCCCTTTCCTCCAGGAACGAGCGGTATAACGCCGCCCTGGACCGGCTCGACGCGCTGGAAGAGTCGGGCGAGGCCCTCGTCATCGCCCCGGAACCGCAACCCGGGCTGGATCGCCTCGAACGCGACCCGGAGCGGTTGAACGGCCTTTACCGTTCCGGGTACGCCGACGCCGAGGCCCTCGCCGACCGGGTAAGGGACTTCGCCCGTTGACCGATAAAGGGAAGGAGAGGGGACGGCGCCCACGGCGCGGCGGCTCGGCGGGCAGGGATACCGCGCGGCCCGAGGCAAACGGAAACGCCCGTCCCGTCCCAAAAAAAACAACGGGGACTTCGCGGCCCGCCGAGACGGGATTCCTGGAACTCCAGCGCGGATTGACCGGGGAGCGTTCCCTGGTCGGTAAGTCGTATATGGACGATCCCGGAATGCTCGCGGCGTACCAGGGGTATTACTGGCCCGCTTCCCGCTCGCAATGCCTCGCCGCCCTGGACCGTCTCGCGTTTCTTATTGGCGCCCGGGGGATCCCGGAAGGCGCCCCGGCGGTTCGCCGCCTTATCGACGTGGGATCGGGACCCGGTCCCGTGGCCGCGGCCTTCGCCTCCAGGGGCGCGACGAAACTCTGCCTCGTCGACCAAAGCGCTCCGGCCCTCGCGCTCGCCCGCCGCATGATCGCCCTCGATAGCCCCGGGGCGGACATCGATACCGTCGACGCCGATATCCGCGAGGCGAGGCCGGACGAAATCCCCCTGTGGGGTTCCGCCGATTGCGTGTCCTTCGGCCATTCCCTGAACGAGCTTTGGGCCGGAAAGCCCGACCGCGTCGCGCGGCGGGCGGAATTGCTCGAAAAATACGCCGCTGCCCTCGCTCCCGGGGGGTACGTCCTCGCCATAGAGCCGGCGCTTCTCGAAACCAGCCGGGACATGATCGCCGTGAGAAACCTTCTCGTGGGCCGGGGCTGGTCCGTCCTCGCCCCCTGCCCGGGGAGGGAGGGGCTCGCGTGTCCCGTCATCGAAGCCGGACCGTCCCATACCTGTCACGAGACCGCGCGCTGGAAGATGCCGGAGGAAACCGCGAGGCTCGCCCGGAGCCTCGGCCTGGACCGGGAACGGCTCAAGATGACGTGGTTCGCCCTGAGGCCTCCCGTTGCCGGCGGCCCGGAGGGGTACCGGTTCCCGCCGGAAGAACCCGAAGTCTTTCGCGTGGTTTCGGATCCCATGCGGAACAAGGGCGGCCGCCTTCGCCGGCTCCTTTGCGGCGCCCGGGGACGGTTTCCCCTTTCCGCGCCCTCCGCGGGTGCCGGGGACGCTACGGCGTTTCCGGAGTTCGACCGCCTCGAGCGCGGGGATTTTATCTCCGTTTCCGACCCGGAGGCCCGGGAAAACGGATGGGGCATGGGGAGCGCATCTTCGATCGCGCGCCTTTTCCCCCGTATTTATTGAAAATTCCGCCAAATCCTTCCGATAGTATCGGTATGAATAACGTTCAACCTGGGAGGGTCCGTCGCCTGCGGATCGCGCTTGCGGCGTGGCTGGTCGTTTTCGTATCCGGCGCGTCCTATGCCGAAAAATACGTTCCCCGCAAGCTCGTGGCCGGGTCGGACCTCGCTTATCGCCCCTTGAGCTATTTGAGCGACGGGCTGCCCACCGGATTCGACCGGGATTTCGTGGACCGGATGGGAGAGCTCCTGCGTATCACGGTGGACTTCAAGCTCAACCAATGGACCGATACCCTGGGCGCCCTGGGAAACGGCTCCGTCGATTTCGTGACCGGTTGCGTCGAAACCGACTCGCGGGACGGGGACTTCGACTTCACGATCCCGTATCTCACGGATAACTATTATATCTATGCCAACGTCGAATCGGGCATCGTCGGAGCCGGCGATCTTTCGGGGAAACGGCTGGTCCTGCTCGCGAACGACGCCATACTCGAGACCTGGGTACGTCCCGCCGGGCTGGATTCGAATCTCGCCACCGTCGCGACCCTCGGCGAGGCCTTCGCGAAGGTGAATGCCGGGGACGCCGATTATACCGTCGCTCCCTTCGCGTTGGGCCAGACGGCCCTTCAAGGCGGCGCCCTCAAGGCCGTGTCGCGCATGGAGCGACCCCTCCTTCCCGTGGAGTTCCGCTTTGCGGTCAGGAAAGGCGAGGGAACCCTTTTGGCGGTTCTCAACGACGGCATCTCGATGATGGAGCGGAACGGGGACGGCGCCGAGCTTTCCGCGAAATGGAAAATCCCCGTCCCTCGCCCCCTTTTCTCCAGCGTGCTCTCCAAGGGTGTGTTTCTCCATGTCATGATCGCGGTAATCGTCCTTTTCGCCCTGGGCGCGGCGTGGTACTTCATGATCTATTTCGGGTTCCGTCGGCACAACGAGCGGCTCCGCGACGATCTCAAATTCTATGAGCTGCTTTTGGGCGCCCTTCCCCTGGGGCTCCGCTGGGAAAGCCTCGACCGCTCCCGTCACGGGGAAAACCAGCTCTACCGGCTCTTTGACCAGGCGGAACGAAAGAAAACCGTTCGGCGGAAACTTATCGAGATAAGCTCGCTCATGAGCGACCCGGTGGGCCGCCTCGTCGTCCTCGAGGACGCCTCCCGCGTTCAGGACCTCGAGGCACGGGTAAAGAAACTGACCCGGGAACTCACCGAAAAAAGCGCGGATCTCGTGGCGCAGAGCATCGTCGACCCGGTCAGCGGCCTTTTCAACCGCGGTTTCATGAAAAATAAAATCATCGGCCTACAGGAAAAATACAGGAGCGGGAACGGATCGTTCTCTGTTATAATGGTCAATTGGGTACGGGAGGCCCCAGATCCCTTCGAGATTCGCTCCTTTGCCCGGCGCCTGAAGGGTTGCATCGGCATTCACGATTTTGCCGGGATCCTCGATTCGTGCCGCTATCTCGTCGCGCTACCGGGCCTCTCCGGGGCCGAGGTTTCCGGGATGGCTGACCGTATCGAAAGCTATATGTCAGAAGATGCCGACGGCGGCAAACCCCGGGAGATCACATGCGTCCCCTACGGTTGCGATCCCGCCGAGGGGCGATTGGACGAGCTTCTCGCC
>QKCE01000102.1 GCA_003245785.1 Spirochaetales bacterium
ATGGCTTTTTTCGACGCCATGGCCTCGGTCGAGAAGGAAGACGCAGAGGTGCCGAACCACTTGCGGGACGGCAACCGCGACGCCGAGGGCTTCGGTCACGGCCAAGGCTACATCTACCCCCACAGCTACCGCGAGCACTGGGCCGCCCAGCAATACCTGCCGGACCCCCTGGTGGGCAGGGTGTTTTATACCCCCTCCGTGCAGGGCTACGAGGGCTCGATCCGGGACGAGGTGCTCTCGAGAAGGGAGCTCCAGGTCGCGGGTATTCTGGAAAACCAGGCGAATGGCCCCGATACTTCCGGTGGCGCCTATGACCGGCACTTTTTCGGCGCCGAAGGCAAATCGCCGACGCACGAGGCTCCCCGGGGAGAAATTCTCACCTTTTCGCCCGACGGCAAGCGAAGGGACGAATGGACGCGCCGCGCCGATTCGGGAAGATCGAAAACCCTCCTCGAGATACGGGAGGCCATAACCGGCCTTGCCCGGATATCCCGGCACCATCGGGTTCTCGTGTTCGGGGCCGACGACGGGCTTCTCGTATGGGAAGCGGGCCGGCTCGCGCCCGAAGGGCTTACCGTGGGTCTCTGCCGCACGCCCGAGGCAAAGAAGGTCCTGGACCAGTACGCCCTTACCCTGGACGAGCTTGATCGTCCTATCCTTTTGCCCATGGACGAACGGAACCCGATGGCGTTTCCGGAGGCGGAAGCGCCCTTCGACCGGGTTATCGCCCGGGATCCCGCCTCGACCCTCGGGGGCCTCGGGGATTTCGCCAAGGCGGCGTCCGAGCGCCTCGCGCCAAACGGGTCGATAACCTTCTCGGCGCGGTGCCCGGCCTTGGGCATGCGGCTTTCGCGGCTTTGTTCCACCGCCCCGCTCGCGCAGGAAGCCGGTAGCGCCGAAGACGCGCTGTACGGCTCCGGGCAGCCTCCCTTCGACTGGACGGGCGAAACCCTGGGCGCCGCGCTGCAACGCGCCCTGGGCTCCCGGGGATTTTCCGTATCGGTCGAGACGCGCACCTTTCGGGAGAGACGCCGGATCTTCGATTCGGATCTCGAGAAGTGGATAGATCCCGGGGACTCGGCTTACGGCGCCGCCCTGGCGGCGGTACTTTCCCCGGACCGGCTTGGGGAATTCCGCCGGGAAGTCGCGAATGCCGCCCGATACGGCCCGGTAGAATGGGAATACGGCCTCATAGTATGCAGTCTCGCGCGTTAGTGTGCTATCATTAAGGTATAGATCGTGTTGCCTTCGGGACAGGAGACAGTATGAATAAAAGAACGTACCGGGCCGGAACCGCTTTATGGATTCCCCTCGCCCTGGGAGCCTCCCTCGCCCTCGCCTCCTGCGCGTCGTTCCATGCCGCGCCGAGCGAGAAGGACGTCATGAAGCTCGTGGATCTCGTCAACGAGGGAAAGGTCACGTCCGTGAAGGGTCTTGCCCCGGCGCCTTTCGCACTTGATACGGAAACCCTGTACCTCGACAGCGACGTGGCGACCCTTTGGGACAACCTCGCCGCGGCGGGTTTCGAGATGAACGGCGCCAAGGTCTCGGAAAACGAAAAAACCGATTCCGAAACCTGGAAAACCTTCGCCGATTCCTTCGACATGATGAACTTCTTCGAGAAATACACGGGGAAGGATACCTGGCTCGTGACGGTGGATACCGACGAAGGCCGGTATTTCCTTCTCCTCGAACGGAAAATCAAGGGCTATCCGCGGATCCGCGGCATGAAAGGACCGGTAAAATGAAAAACGCCCATACCCCCGCGCGGCGCCTCGCCGTCGCCTTCGCGCTACTCGCGGCTTTCTCGTTCCCCCTGGCCGCGCAAAAGGCCAACGTCGTCTACATGGAAGGCACCGCCAAGATCAAGTCCGGCGCGGGTAGCCTTCGCGCCGCGGACTTCGGGAGCACCGTAACCTACGGCGAATCGGTGATCACCGGGAAGGACGGACTCGTGGAAATGACCCTTCCGAACGGAAGCACGATCCGGGTCGCGGCGGATTCGGTGTTCACCTATTCCGAAACGGGGACGGGCTCCGATTCACGTCCCGTACTCGCGACCCTGGCGGGTTCGGTTTCCTACAAACTCAATAAAAGCGTGGGCAGGTCGCCCGTAATCCAGACCAACAGCATGGTCGCCGGCGTTCGCGGTACCGAGTTCACCGTATACGCGGGCCGGGACGGCTCGGTCCTGCTCGCCGTAACCGGCGGTATCGTGGACGTGTCCGCCCAGGGCGAAACGGTCTCGCTGTACCAGGACGAGGCGGTCCAGGTGGAACCTGGCCAAAAGCCCGGGGAGAAATACGTATGGCTCGGGAAGGAACTGGACTTCAGCGACTGGAATAAGGGACTGAACAAGGATTTTCTCGCGGATCCCGTGACGGGAATCCGGCGTGTCGAAACCCAGCTCGCGGAGTACGCGAAGGAATATACCGCCCTTCAGCAGCCTTACGAGGACGCGACGCAAGCCTGGAAAGAGGCCACGGATGAATACCAGAAGGTTCTCGCGAAGGGCGACGAGGCGGCCACGAAGGCCTTCCAGAAGGACAGGTTATACCCCGCCCAGGACGCGAGGGCGACCCTTATCCTGGACATGCGGTATTGGGCGCTCAATTACCTTTCGGTCCGCCGGTACGTGCTTTCCAACATGTACATGGAGATAAAGAGCCGCTACCCCCTGAAGGGCACGGCTGAGACCGAAGAATTCTTCAGGATACACGCGGGTATCTTGTCGGCCTATGAAAGCACGATCGTGCCGAAACTGTTCGAAAGCGATTATTGAGGAGGATGATATGAAAGGGAAATACATACTTGCGGGCCTTGCCCTCGCGATTTTGACTATCGCCCTTGCGGGCTGCGACATTTTCGGAGCCGGGGTGAGCGCGAGCGAGAGGATGGACGAGTTCGCTTCCGATATGAACGACGGGCACTGGAGTTCGCTCTGGGAGCATACCGACGGCAGCATGACGAACCAGGTTAAGGATTCCTCCTGGTGGCAAACCTATTTCACGACTCCGTTCGATTATGACATGAGCGGCGATTCCGCGACCTCATCGAATAACGGCTCAACCTACAAATTTACCCTCGAAGCCACCGAAACCGAGGGGATGTTCGGGACCGCCAAGATTTACAAGATTACCAAGATAACACAAGACGGTACCACGATTTTCCATTGAGGCGCCCTACCGCGCCAGGGATTGAAGCGGAAATGAAAAAGGCGGTCGGCCCGGAGGGCCGGGCGCCTTTTTTATTGCAGCGGAAAGCCCGGTGCCGGTTTCTCGCGGGACCGGCCGGAAAACGCGACCGAGGACAGAAAATGTCCCGCGAGAAGCCGGCAGGCGCCCAAAAAACGATGAAAATTTTGGCAGGGAACCACATTAAGCCTGCAAGTATGCCCCCGGAAACGCTTTGCCGTGTCGCCCCTTGATGCAGTCTTTTTTTTTGGGGTATCATGAACTATTCCACGTAAGGAGCCCTCCATGAAACTGATCTTTTTAGGCCCCCCCGGCGCCGGCAAGGGAACCCTCGCGGCGCTCGTCGCCGAACGGTTTTCAATCCCCCACATCTCGACGGGAGAGATCTTTCGCGCGGCGATCCGCGAAAAGACCCCCCTTGGACAGAAGGTTCAGGCGATCATCGACGCGGGCCAGCTCGTCAGCGACGATATCACCATCGAGCTCGTGAAGGACAGGCTCGGCAGGGACGATACGAAAAGCGGTTTCATTCTCGACGGGTTCCCCCGCACCATCCCCCAGGCGGAAGCCCTCGCGAGGATCGTGGACGTGGATTCGGCGGTCAATTTCGATATCGCCGACGACGAGGTCGTGACGCGGCTTTCGGGAAGGCGGGTTTGCAAGAACTGCAACCGCAATTACCACGTGACCACCATGCCCCCGAAGGTTGAGGGAGTCTGCGACAAGTGCGGCGGAGAGCTTTACGTGCGCGAGGACGACAAGGTCGAGGCGATTTCGAAGCGCCTCGAGGTGTACCGCTCCCAGACGGCGCCGCTCATCCAGTGGTACCGCGAAAAGGCCAGGCTGACGGATATCGACGCCCGCCCCGCGAGCGGCGTGATCCTCGAGAACTTTACCTCGATTTTTCAGAAATAAAGATAACGGTCCTTCGGCACCTCGCCGAAGTACGATTCCAGGAGACCCCCGATTTCGTCGGGGGTTTTCGTATTCTGGGCCTTCATCTTGACGTGATGGGCGAAGGCGAAGTTGTCGCAATAGTAGAAGAAGAAGCGGCGCGCCCGGGACAGCTGAAATTCCGGGGGCTGAGAGGTTTTCAGGGTTTCAAGGAAGAATCGGGCCACCTCGAGGTGGTCGATCGGCGGGAGGGTGCTCGCCGGAGCGGGAGGTTGGACAGGTCCGTGCGGGGCATTTCGCGCCGCGTGCGCGCCCGCTTCGCCGGCGGAATCGCCGTGGGGAGTGCCGGCGGCTTCGCGGTCCGTCCCGCCGCCTGCCCCGGCAGCCCGGCGCCCGCCGCGGGCGAGAATGATGTCGCGGAAAATCCAGGGTTTCGTGACCGCGCCGCGGCCTATCATGAGCCCCGCGATGCCCGAGTCCCCCCAGGCCTTCTCGAGTTCAAGGGCGTCGGCGGCGGAAAACACGTCGCCGTTACCGTACACCGGGAGCGGGAGCGCGCGGGCTAGTTCTGCGACGAGGCGCCAGCGGGCAGGACGGCCGTACTTTTCGGACTTTGTCCGCGGGTGGAGGGTTATCTGGGTCACGCCCTCCCCTTCCATGGCCCGGCAAAAGGACAGGAGGGCGGTAAAGTTTTCCTCCGCGCCGAGGCGGATCTTTATGCCGAGCCGAAAGGGCCCGCCGTCGGGGGATTTCGCGAAGCCCGTCCCGTCGAGGGTTTTCCGCACGAGACGGACCATGGCCGCGGTTTCCGCGACGTCCTTCAGCATCCAGGCGATGCCCGCGCCATGACGGGCGATATCCGGCGCCGAGCAGCCCATGTTGAGGTCGAGACCCAGGCCTCCGAGGGGGGCGAGCAAGGCCGCCGCCCGCGCGATGGGACCCGCCTCGGGCCCGGTGATCTGCCATACCATGCGTTCGGGGACCGGGCCGCGCCTCGCGTAGAAGGGCTCGAACTTTCCACCCGCGATATAGGACGGCGCGTGGATCATCTCCGAGTAGTATTCGTCGGGATCGGCGTAGCGGTGGATGAGCAGGCGCAGGGCCTCGTGACTCAGGGTGGCCATGGGGGCGAGGGCGAGTTTCATACGGCGCCGATTGTACCGGATTTCCGGCGAATGGGCCAGCGCCTCCGATTGAAGCGCACGGGGCGCGCGGTCTATAATGGAGTCAAATAACGGAGGTTGCGCACATGAAGGCACACAAAATAAGCGATTCCGTCCATGCCGTGCACGCGGATATCCATTCCGACGAGCGGTTCGAGGGCATTTGGCCCATCCCCGACGGGGTAACCCTCAATTCGTACGTGGTACGGGGCGCGAAGACCGCGCTCATTGACCTGATAAAGGATTGGTCCGGATCGGTCGGCCAATTCGAGGAACAGCTCGCGTCGATCGGGCTTTCCTTCGAGAAGATCGATTACCTCGTGCTCAACCATCTCGAGCCGGACCACACGGCCTTCCTGAACGAGATACGTTCCCGAAACCCCGGCGTGCAGATTCTCTCGACGACGAAGGGAATCGCGATGGTGCGGAACTTCTTCAAGATTACCGACAACCTCCGCGAAGTGAAGACGGGCGACTCTCTCGACCTCGGCGACGGGAAGGTTCTCGAGTTCTTCGAGACCCCGAACATCCACTGGCCCGAAACCATGATGACCTGGGACGCCTCCGACAGGATCCTTTTCAGCTGCGACGGCTTCGGATCCTACGGCGCCCTGGGCGACCGGATGTTCGACGACGAGTTCAGCCCGGAGGAACACGCGTTCTTCGAGGGCGAGTCACTCCGCTATTACGCCAATATCGTGGCGAGCTTCAGCACCTTCGTGAAGAAAGCCCTGGAAAAGCTCGGGCCGCTGGACCCGGCGGTGATCGCGCCGAGCCACGGGATCGTGTGGCGGAAAAACCCGAAGGAAATTTGCGACCGGTACGCGAAGTACGCGGGGTACAATACCGGCGGTCCCCTCGAAAGGGAGATTTGCGTGATTTGGGGTTCCATGTACGGCTACACCAAGCGCGGCGTCGACGCCGTAGTCGCCGGGATCGAGGCGGAGGGGGTGCGCTGCACGTTCCGCCGGGTACCCGACACCGACCTTTCCTACGTGCTCGCCGACGCCTACAAGGCCGCGGGGATCGTAATCGCCATGCCCACCTACGAATACAAGATGTTCCCGCCGATGGCCCACGTCCTCGACATTTTCGAGCGAAAGCACGTGACGGGCAAGCATGCGCTCCGCATCGGAAGCTGGGGCTGGGTCGGCGGAGCGAAGAAGGAATACGACGAGAAGATACCGCCCCTAAAGTGGACGTGCCTCGAGCCCGTCGAATGGCAGGGCATTCCCACGGACGAAGAGTTGTCCCTCATGACCGAACGGGGAAGGGAGCTCGCCCGGGCGGTAAAAGGGGAATAAGGGGTCTCAACGGCCGGATCTTTGGAATACCGCGGGCGCCACGGCCCGAACCGGAAGCTCCAGGCCCGTCACGCTCTCGGAGTGGCCCAGAAAGAGAAAGCCCCCGGGGGCGAGGCGGTCCAGCAGGAGCTCGATGGCGACGATTTGCCGCTCGACGGGGAAATAGATGAGCACGTTTCTGCAGAAGATTACGTCGTAGGTTTTCCGGAGCAACCGAGGGTTCGCGAGCAGGTTCCCCGGATGGAATCGGGTCAGGGCCCGCATTTCCGGGACGATACGGAACTCGCGCCGTTCCGGGTTGCGGCTTTCCATGCAATACTCGCGGTAAAGCCGCCGCGGGATCGCGTGCTTCCGCGACTGGGGATATACCGCGCGGGTCGCGAC
>QKCE01000152.1 GCA_003245785.1 Spirochaetales bacterium
GAGATATTCCAGGAAGGCGACGAGGAAATCGTGGACCCGGGTCGTGGGAATTCCCAGGAGGAGCCCCTTCGTCGCGACGAACAGCATCACAACCTGCTCCCCGACCGAGTAGGGCCGGTATTGGCCCTGCTTGAGCACCTCCATGAGCCGCTCGCCCTGGGCGAGCTTGTCCCGGGTCGCCTTGTCGAGGTCGGAACCGAACTGGGCGAACACCGCGAGTTCCCGGTATTGCGCGAGGTCCAGCCGGAGCCGGCTCGCGACGGACTTTATGGCCTTGGTCTGGGCCGCGCCGCCGACGCGGGAAACCGAGAGCCCCACGTTTACCGCGGGACGGAAGCCCGCGAAAAAGAGCTCGGTCTCGAGGAAAATTTGCCCGTCGGTAATCGAGATGACGTTCGTCGGGATATAGGCCGAGATATCCCCCTCCTGGGTCTCGATGATCGGGAGCGCCGTGATAGACCCGCCGCCCGCCTCGTCGCCCGATATGTCCGCCAGCCGCGCGGCCCGCTCGAGGAGCCGGGAGTGGAGGTAAAACACGTCGCCGGGATAGGCTTCCCGTCCCGGCGGGCGACGGAGGAGGAGCGACATGGTCCGGTAGGCGATCGCGTGCTTGGTCAGGTCGTCGTACACGATCAGCACGTCCCGTTTCCTTTCGTACATGAACCATTCCGCCATCGCGCAGCCCGCGTAAGGCGCGATGTACTGGACCGCCGCCGGGGCAGACGCGGACGCCGAAACGACCACGCTGTAGTCCATGGCGCCGCGCTCCCGCAATATCTCGATAATCCGGGCGGTGGAGGAAGCCTTCTGCCCGATCGCCACGTAGACGCAGATCACGTCCTTTCCCTTCTGGTTGAGAATCGTGTCGATGGCGATGGCGGTCTTGCCGGTCTGCCGGTCCCCGATGATCAGTTCCCGCTGGCCCCGCCCGATGGGTATCATGGAGTCGATGGAAACGATACCCGTCTGGAGGGGCTGATTGACCGACTTGCGCTCGATGACCCCGGGGGCCGGCCGCTCCAGGGGATAGCGCGTTTCGGCCTCGAAGGGGTCCTTCCCGTCAAGCGGCGCACCCAGCGGATCGACGACCCGCCCGAGTATTCCCTCGCCCACCGGTATTTCCAGGGCGCGGCCGGTGCTCGTGACCCGGTCTCCCTCCCGAATGCCCGAGTCGGTGCCGAGGAGCACGCACCCCACGTTGTCTTCCTCGAGGTTCATCGCGAGGCCGTAGGTGCCGTTCGGGAACTCCAGGAGCTCCCCGTACTTACAGCCCTCGATCCCGTATACCCGGGCGATCGAGTCGCCTATCTGTATGACGTAACCGGCGGTTCTGAGTTCCTCGCCGGTCCTGAAGCCGGAAATCCGGTCCCGTATGACCGAGCTGATTTCTTCGGGTTTAATCGACATGTTGCGTCTCCCGGTTCTTCAAGGCGGCGCGGAGCCGGTCGAGGCCCGACCGTACCGTGCCGTCGTATATTTCGCTTCCGATGAGTACCCGCACGCCGCCGAGAAGTTCCGGAACCACCCGCGCCTCGGCGCGAAGCTCCGAGGCCCCGGTGCGTTCGCGGAAAGTCTCGACGATCCGGGCCAGGGTTTCCCCGTCCAGGGGGAAGGCGCTCTCGACCGTCGCCCGCAGGGTATTGTTTTGCGCGAGGAGAAGCCCTTCGTAATCCAGCGCTATCTCCGGGAGGAGGGACAAGCGTCCCTTCTCCGCGAGAAGCTCGAGAAAGGAGAGAAATATCCCGTCCCCGGGATCCGTAAAGGTTTCCGCGAAAAGCCGCTTCTTCTCGTCCCTGGGCACTTGCGGTGCCCTCAGGAATCCGCGAAGCGGTTCTTCCCGGGCGGTAACCGCAAAGGCCGCGAGCAGGGCCCCGTACCGCGCCTCGGCCCCCCTCTCGGCGGCGCGCCCCGCGTCGAAGAGGGCGCGGGAATAGGCGGCCGCGAGGCGAGACATCAGGCGACCCCCGTGGAATCGAGGAATTTCGCGACAAGCGCGCGGTTACGCTCTGAATCCACCGTTTCGCCGAGCACGGCCGTGGCCGCCTCGATCGTGAGGTCCGCGGCGTAACCGAGAAGCTCCCGTTCCGCCTCCCGGCGTTCCAGCGCGATTTCCTCCCGGGCAGCGGCGATGAGCCTGGCGGCCTCGACTTTCGCTGCCTCGAGAACCGCCGCCCGCTCCTTGGCGGCCTTTTCCCGGTTCAATTGAAGGATGCGCTGGCCTTCCTCGCGAAAGCCTTCCAGCTTCACGGTCCATTCCTCCTCGAGCGCCTTTGCCCGGTCGTTGGAAAATTTCGCCTGGTTTATATCCTGTTGGATGCGCTCGGTCCGGGCCGCCATGAATTTGGTGACCCTTCCGAAGAGCACCTTTCGGAGGACGAGATAGAGGAACGTGATGTTTACGATCGTGATAA
Source organism: Spirochaetales bacterium (assembly GCA_003245785.1). Taxonomy (GTDB): domain Bacteria; phylum Spirochaetota; class Spirochaetia; order Treponematales; family Treponemataceae; genus Teretinema. The sequence continues at coordinate 2,412 of QKCE01000152.1, forward strand.
AAAAGGTTACCGAAAAATTAAGCACTTTTTGGCCTCCGGGAGTTCGCCCTGCCGGGGCGGGATATCACTTGAAATAGATCATGAGCGCCATTACGAGGCCGTAGATGGCGGTCGCCTCGGAAAGCGCGATGCCGAGGAGAAATAGGCTCTGGATCTTGCCGCTTGCCTCGGGCTGGCGCGCCACGGCCTCCACGGCCTTGCCGGTCGCTATGCCTATTCCGATTCCCGCGCCGAATCCCCCGAGCACCGCGATGCCCGCGCCGATAACTGCCAATGAATTCATGTTGTCCTCCTCGAGGTCATTCCACGGCCTCGGTTATGTAAAGCGTACTTAAATACACGAACACGACGGCCTGAATGAGGCCGTCGAAAATATCGAAGTAAAGGCTCGCCACGGGCGGAACGAAGAGGGGAACGAGGTTCTCGAGAATCTCCATGATGATGAAGGCGCCGAGCACGTTCCCGAAGAGCCGCAAGCACAGGGATAGGGGCTTGATCGCGTACTCGAGAACGTTGAAGGGGAGCATGAAGGGAACGGGACGCAGGAAGGACCGAAGCCACCCGCCCATTCCCTTGTACGACACGGCCGACACGACGACGATGAGGATAGTACTGACCGCCAGGGCCGCCGTGACGTTAATGTCGCGCGTCGGCGGCTTGATCGTGAAGGGCGGCTCGAAACCGAAGCCCGGGACGGGGGAGACCATGGCGATGAGGTTCGCGAAGCCGAGATATAGGGCCACCGTACCGAGCCAGGGCGCGAATACCTTCCAGTGATGCCCGATCTGTTCCCTGAAAAAGTCGTTGAGCCCGCCTACCAGGGTCTCGACGAGTACCTGCGGGCCTTTAGGGATTTCGGTCATTCGCCGGGTAAGGAGGAGCGACCCGACGATCAAGACCGCCATGATCCCCCAGGTCACGACCACCGTCTCGTCGATCGGAATCGCGAGATTACCCAGATGAAGCGTGAAAAGCACCTTAAAATCGAGAGCTTCCTTGATGCGTTCGCTGAGGGTAAGGGCTTGGGTCGTCCCGTCGTTCATACCGGGGCCTCACCGTCGTCTTTGGCGAAAAACGCGCCGATCGCCCCGTGCACCCCGCACAGAAGGGCGACGAAACCCGCCGGGGCCGCGATTCCCGCGAGCACCGGGGCGCCGAGCCTTCCGTCGGATTTGGCGGCCCCCAAGGCGAGGGCCAGGATCAGGGCAAAGGTAAAGATCGCGAGGGTAGCGCGAACCGTCGCGACGAAACGCTGCCCTTCGAGAAAGGCCCTGAAGGCGAGGGCGAGGGCGAGCCAATGGGCGAAGAGAAAGGCGACCGCCGCGAGGTACAAGGCCGCGTAGGCGGGACGGAAACCCGGAAAGAGCGCGAGCAGGGGAGCGGTAGCCGCGGAAAGGGCCGCGGCGGGCAAGAATACCGCCCTGCCAAGCTCCCGAGGCCCCGAGAAAACGCGGAGTTGTCCGATAAACGCGTTCATAATCGGCTGGAGGATTTGAAGAAAAAATCGTCCCGCAAATAATCCTTCAAGCGTTCTTCCGGGATGTTCTCGTTTTTCTGTATGTCGAGGTACGTGGCCTCGAGGAAGCCCTTGGTGATGTAGTACGAACCGAGGAAGAAAAAGTCCGCGACGTGGTTGCTCACGTCCATCATCAGGTAAAGGGTCATGGAACTATCGGCGAGGGTTTCGTTCGTCAGGTATTCCTGGGCCGCCTGTTGGGCAAGGAACAGGGCGTATATGAGTTCGGAGACCGCGAAGCCCCGTTCGCGGCGGGCGCTACCGATGCCGACGAAGAAGTCTCCCAAGCCGTTCGTATTCAGTTCCTTGCGAAGCCATAGCGCGAGCTTCTGGTAAATCCGCCGGTTGATCGCGATCAGTTCGGAGTCTTCGAGGGCGTTGTAAATTTTGAGTCCGTCGGAACGCCTGACCCTCTTGAGCCAGAGTTTCGCGATCGCGTCGCAATCCATGGAAATTTTTTCAGGAATGCCATTGACCATGAGCGCTCCTTTATTACCACTTGTTAAAAAGTATTGATCGCGGAGGGTTACAAGTCAATAGCGCATGGCGGTAGGAAAAGTTAGGGAGAAGGCGCGATGAGGCTTTTTTGAAGAGAGTCCATAAAATATTGAGAAGAAGCGAGGGGATGAAACAGGAAAGGGAAGAGCCCTTCAGACCCGCCACCCGCGAAACGGGGGCGGGCTTGGGCACGGAACGTCAGGCGGTGGCGCTCGCGGTTTCGGCTTCCATCTCGGCGAGGTAGCCGGTCCTGAGGCAGCTTTCGAACAGCATACGGGTCATGAACTCGTCGATGGTCTTGATATACCCGTCGAGATCACGGTAAATGCGCACCATAAATCCTTCGTCGGTTTCATTGAGAACTGACAAATAGTCCGCGGAACCGGGATTGCTCCTGATGAAGTAGTTTTTCATAAAACCTCCAGATAAGACTATTTTCGGGATCGGGACGGGATTCTTTAGCGTTATAATCAGGGGTATGTACACCGACGCCCACGCGCACCCCTACGACGTATTCATCGCCACCGGAAAGGAGCCGGATCTCTCCCTTACCGGGGCGTTGTGCGCGAACTCCCATTGCATGGAGGAATTTTTGTGGCAGGAGGAGTTCGCGTCGCGCAGCGGGCGCCGCGTGCTCTTGTCCTTCGGGGTGCACCCCCAGGATCCCGATCCGGCGGGGCTGGAGACCCTCGACGCCCTCGCGCGGGAGGGCCGGATCGACGCGGTAGGCGAGGCGGGCTTCGATCTCTTTGACGCGGGATTCAAATCGACGGAGGCTCTTCAGCGTGAAGTGTGGGCCGCCCAGCTGGAAATCGCCAAAGCCCGGGGGCTTCCGCTCGTCGTCCACTGCCGCAAGGCGATGCATTTTCTCTTCGCGGATTCCCGGGCCCTTTCTCGGCTTCGGTCCGTGATATTTCACGGTTGGCCCGGATCCCCCGCCGAGGCGCGTGCCTTTCTGGGCCGGGGGATAAACGCGTGGTTTTCCGCCGGTAAGGGGCTATTGCGGGGGGACCGTTCGCTTATCGCGACGGTGGCGGAAATAGGGCCGGACCGGGTGCTCGCAGAAACCGACGCGCCGTGGATGACCCTGCGAGGCGAGCCTTATTCCGTCCCGACGGACATCGTTCCCGTTCACGCGTCACTCGCGGAACTCCTTGGGCTTTCGCCCGCCGTCGCCGCCGGGCGTATCGGGGAAAATTTCAGGAAGGCGTTCGGAACCGGCTTATGAGGGACCTTGCCTCCCGGATGGAGGCTTCATGGACGTCCTCGAAGGAAGGGAGGAGGGCCGCGACCGCCTCGAGTTTCAGCTCCCGTACCTCGATTTCCATTTCCTGGCCCAGCTCCGCGAGCCGCGAGGCGCCTATGGAAGCCGCCGCGCCTTTCAGCTTATGGACGTAATAAAGCGCGCCCCTGCCGTCTTTTTTCGCGAGGGCTTCCAGGAATGCGTCATGGTCGGCCTGGGCGGTCTCGAGCCAGGTTTCCGCGAATTCCGCCCAAAGTTCCCGGTCGCCGTCGAAGCGGTCCAGCGCGTCGTCGATATCGATGTTGTTCATCCTTTTTTCCCCTCCGGGACTCCCGCAAGATCGCGGTAAAAATCGTCTCCCCTGTCGTTCACGAGCACGAAGGCGGGCAGCTCCTTCACGGTCACGAGGCGGACGGCCTCCATTCCCAATTCCGGATAATCGATCGTTTCGACCTTTTCCACGTGGCGCTTCGCGATAAGGGCGGCGGTGCCGCCCATGGTGCCGAGATAAAAGGCACCGAATTTCGCGCACGCCCGTGCCCAGGCCTCGCTGCGGTTACCTTTCGCGAGGGTGACGAGGGCGGCACCCCGTTCCATGAGCGGTTCGGCGTATTCGTCCATGCGGCCCGCGGTAGTGGGGCCGAAGCTGCCCGTAATCCCCCCTTTCGGGGTTTTCGCGGGGCCGGCATAAAGGATGGCGTATTTTGAGGCGTAACCGGGGAGCGGTTGACCCCGGTCGAGCAGGGCTTTCCATTTGGCATGGGCGGCGTCCCGGGCCACGAGGAGGGTGCCGGAAAGCAAAACCGGCGTGCCGGGCCTTGCGCCGGAGAGTTTCTCCCTTGCAGGGCCAAGGCCGAGATCGAGGTCGATTTCGACCGGGGCCGCCTGCGGGGCCGTGGCGGTTCCGGAAGCGGCGACCGCGGCCAGGCCGGGAATCGAAGTCGGGTCGGCGACGGTCCGTTCCAGCCAGGCCCCCCCGCTGTCGATGCGGGCGAAGAGGTTCCGGTGGGCGGTACAGGAAACGCCGATGGATACGGGACAGCTCGCCCCGTGCCGTGGCAGGCGGAGCACCGTCGCGCCGGTCGCGAGGGCCTTGCCGCCGAATTGGGCGCCGAGCCCGGTTTCCCGGGCGATGCGAAGCGCCTTCTCCTCCCATTCCGGTACCCGGACCGGGAGGGTGCCCATGACCGCCAGGTCGCGGGAAGGGGCTTCCGAGTCGAAAAGGCCGGCGGTAGCG
>QKCE01000161.1 GCA_003245785.1 Spirochaetales bacterium
AGACGGCTTTGCGGGAATCAGGGAGAGTATAATCCACGTACCGCAGGCAATGAAACATAGCTCCCGGCTACCGCGTATAAGCGGAACACGTAGGACCAATTGGTCGCGGAGATATCCAGCCAGGGGGAAGGACCATCGCTAGGAGTCGAATATCCCGTCATATCGATCGTATCTGACACGAGCGTTATGGAACCGGTGATATCCTGGTAATTTAGCGTCAAATGGTCCACCGAGGGAGAATACGGTGAGACGTCGATCACGACGCTCATGTTACTGCCCGCAATGGTCGGCGAGAGGGTGAAACTCGGCGTCGGCGGCACTACCTCTACATACGCCTCGTCGCTTTTCCCGTCGCTGTCTTCCACGGTAATTCGCATGCGGCCGATCGCGCCGCCCGGCGTATAGGTGCCCGAGCTTACCTTTCCGGTTGGTATCGCGCCGATAGATTCCGAGGATGTCCCCGAATACAGGTCCACGGCCGTGAGCGTAAAGGTATAAGGGGCAGTTCCGCCGGTCACTCGGAGCTCGATCGCGCTATCGTTAATCGGGACTTTGTCTTTCGCCGGGTCCAACACGATAATCTTATAAAGCTTGTCCGCCAGGGCAAAGTCGTCGCACCCGGGAAGGAAAACCGACGCGGCGATCGCGAGAAGGGCGGCCAGTAGGGTCGGGCGGGAAATTGTCATGGCTAAAACTCCTTCGCCAGGGACAGGCCCAGCTCGGCGCCCAGGATCGGCAAGCCGGGCTCGAAAATCAGGAGTCCCCGCAAGTCGCCGCCCAGGAAGAGGTCCTTCCTCACGGGAAAGCCGAACTGCACGCCCAGGTCCACGTAGGCATCGGTCTTGTGAAGGAAGGTCTCGCCGTCCTTGAGGCTGATTATCGCGGCGCCGCCGGAAAGGCAGCCCGCGAGCCGCAGGAACTGGCTCGACCCCACCCCTACCTGGACGTTCGGCCCGATGGTGCTGAAAAGGACGGGCCCCCCGGATACGTTCTCGGCGAGGAATACGTAGGACGAAGTCGCCCGCGCCCCGACCGAGAGGCTGCGTTTGGGCGAAAGGAACAGCGCCGAGGCTTGAAGGGACCCAAGGGCCCCGAAGGTCGCGTATTCCGAAAAATCGCCGAAATAGACGGGGCTTCCGAGGCTCCCCACCAATTCGAACCGTCGGGTTTTATCGGTCCGGAGCATGTCCTTGGCCCGCACCAAATCCGAGGAAAAAAGACCGGATATCGAAGGGGCCGATTCGGACGGCTTTTCCTCGCCGAGGGCGGCGACCTCCAGCAACCGGGCTACCGCGTCGGCAACGTCCCCGTCGAACCCCTCGTCGAACCCGATAACCGCGCTTATTTCCGCGCGGGTGTCCTTTTTACCATCGTTGTCCTGAAGGGTCAAGGTTACGTCGGCCGATTCGCCCAGGTTTGCGTACGCCACGGTGAGGAGATAGGAAGCGGACTTCTCGGTTTTGCTGCTCGAGTACCCGGCATTGGAAAGTTCTACCGCGAGGCCGTAATAGAGCACGTCCTCTACCTGGGCATCGGGTTCGTAGGAGGTAAATTTATAGCGGATAATTCCGTTTTCCGCCGCGAAGACGGGCAAGGCGAGGAAGGTCATGAAAGCCATGAGCATGCCGGCTTCGAACAACCGAGTCATTTTCTGCATCAGCACTCCAGGATTACTCCCTTTTCTGCCACACATGTCGCGTAAAACCGGGAAGCACCCGGAAATCGTTTCACAGCCCTTACTATATGAAAATTTCCAATAAGTTTCAGTTTTTTATCGGTCCCAATATGTAAAATTTGAGATATTTTGGAGGTTCCCGCCGGTTTCGCGCTTTTTTCGGCGTACCGGAACCGCGATCGGAAGAAATGGGACAAAACGGCACGAACTTCGCGTGGGCCAGGTCGAAACCGGAATCGCCTTATTTCACTTCCCCACCTTTCCACGCCTCCCCTTTTCCCGTATAATCCGAACCCATGGCACGTCAGTTTGACGGCAGGACCATCGAGCTTCTGGCACCCGCCGGAACCTTCGAGATCTTCCGGGACATCATCGGAACGGGGTGCGACGCCGTCTATTGCGGCGGCCACGCCCTGAACATGCGGATGATCCGCAAGGGCTACAACCTGTCCAACGAGGAACTCGCCCAGGCGGCGGTTCTCGCCCGCGAAAGCGGCAAAAAAATCTATATAACAGTGAACAGCCTCCTCGACCGGGACGAAATCCCGATGGCGGAAGACTTTCTCTCGTTCCTTTCCTCCATCGCGCCCGACGCGCTCATCGTCCAGGACATGGCGATGATTCCCCTGGTCCGCTCCTTCGCGCCCGGGATACCCCTTCACGCCTCGGTCATGGCGAACGCGCACAACCTCGCGGGCATCGAATTCCTCGAACGTCACGGGGTAAACCGGGTAGTGCTCTCCCGGGAAACGCCCCTGGCAGCCGTGAGGGAAATCTCCGCCCGGTCTTCGGTGGAACTCGAATACTTCACCCACGGCGACATGTGCGTGTCCAACGGCGCCCTGTGCTGGTACTCCTCCTACGTGTTCGGCATGTCGAGCAACCGGGGCCGCTGCCTGAAGCCCTGCAGGTGGGAATACGGCGCCGTCGGCGGAGGGCCTTCCCCATCCGTCGGGTCCCCGTCCGTCGGGTCCCCGTCCGCGGGCTTCCCCGCCTTCCCCCTGGCGGTGAAGGACCTGAACCTTCACACGCGGCTTCCGGACCTCATCGCCGCGGGCGTGAGCTCCCTCAAGCTGGAAGGAAGGATGCGCCAGTCCGATTTCATCGTCGATCTCGTAAACGAATACGCCGACGCCCTCGACCGGTTCCTGGACGATCCCCTCGGATACGTCCCGGCGGAACCCTCGAGAACCGACCGGTTTATAAAGCGGGACTATTCCACGGGTTATGCCTTCGGCGTCCCGGGTCGCGCCAATATCAATTCCCGGGGCGAGGGCACGGGCCGGTTCTATTCCACCGGCAAGATGTTCAGCCTCCCGACGGCGGAACGGGAAATACCCGAGCCGGTCGCGAAGGGACCGATGGCTGGCGCGGAGACGCCCCTTACCGGATCCGCTCCCGCCATAGCTGCCGCCCAGGGTTCCGCCGCCTTCCCCGCGCGAGAGCCCCGGATGACCGTCCGGGTCAACTCCCCCGCCCAGGCGAGGCTCGCCCTCGAGTACGGTCCATCGCGGATTTACCTTTCGGCCGAACCGCTGCTCGCAACCTTTACCGAGGACGGGACGCCCCTTCGGGAAGCCGGCCCGATTCCCGCCTTGACCGCGCCCGAGACGCCCGCCGGCGGCGCCGTTTCCCATGCCCTCGAGACCGGGAACGAGCCGCCCGAGCCGGCCATCGCCCTTCCCGCGGCGGGCGACGCGACCCCCGCCGCCCCTCCCCTCCCGGGCCGCGCGGAACTGGCCGCCCTCGGTAACGAGTGCCATGCCGCCGGCTGCGAGCTTTTCGTCTCCCTTCCCCGAATGCTCTCGGAGGCCCAGACGGACCTTTTCCGCGCCTGGTTCGCCTCCCGTCCACCGATCGACGGCGTCCTCGTGACCCACTTCGGCGCGCTTTCCTGGCTGCCGAAACCCTCGCCGGCCTTCGCCCTCGCGGGAGACTGGACGCTCAACGCCTACAACGGCCTCGCCGCGGGATTTTACGCGGCCGTGGGGCTCTCGACGGTCGCCGCCTCGACGGAACTCCCCTTCGCCCATCTGGCGGCGTTTCCCTCGGATATCGCCGAATCCGGGCATCTCGCCGCCCTAAGCGCCCCCGCCGACGCGATCTCCCCGGCCCCCGAAGTCGTGATCCACGGCATGCTCCCGATAATGTACCTCGACCACGACGTATCCCTCGAACGGGCGCGCAGGTCATTTCTCGATACCCCGGCAGGCAGGCTCACGGCGATCCGCGACGCCTGGAACCGGGTGCACCTCTTCCCGTACAAGGAGATGAGCCTCCTCCCCCGGCTCGGCGAGCTCGCCGCCTCGGGGTACGCCGATTTCCGGCTGGAGCTTCAGGCCTATCCCGAAGGCGCCGCCCGGGCCGTCCTCGCCGCGTGCAGGAAGGCCCTGGACGGGCCCGCGAAGGCCGCCGAAGCCTTCTCCGCCCTCGCCCCCGCCGGAGGCGGGTTTACCTATGGCGCCCATGGATTCTGATACCCTCGTCGCGAAGAAGGGAGAGTGGCTTCTCCCCTGCTCCTATCATTTTTACGAACGGCCCCCGGTCATCGTCTCCGGCTCGGGCACGAAGCTCCGCGACTCGGAAGGCAGGGAATACACCGACTTTTTCGCCGGGGTTTCGGTCATGTCCTGCGGGCACTGCAACCCCGCGATCATCGAGCCCGTGATCGAGCAGATCCGGACGCTCCAGCACACCACGTCGATTTACCTCACCGAGCCGGTGGTGCGCCTGGCCGAACGCCTCGCGGGCTTCCTGCCCGGAACCTTGAGCAAAAGCTTCTTCTGCAACTCCGGCTCCGAGGCGGTCGAGGGGGCGATGCTCCTCGCCCGGGTCGCCACGGGCCGCCCCGGCTTCATCGCCCTGGAGGGGAGCCTCCACGGCCGTACCTGGCTCACCGCCGCCGCGACGGGCATTCCCATGTGGCGGACCGACCCATTCCTCGATGGCGCCCCCGTCCGCTTCGCCCGGGACGCCGGCGACGTCCTCCGCATCCTGGCCGAGCGCGGCGACGAAACCGCGGCGCTCCTCGTCGAGCCGATCCAGGGCAACGCGGGCGTCCGCCCCCTACCCGCCGGCTTCTTCGACGAGGTCCTCCCGGCCCTCCGGAAGGCCGGGGCCCTGCTCGTCGCCGACGAGGTCCAGACCGGCTTCGCCCGGACGGGGAGGAATTTCGCGATCGAGCGCTGGGGCGTGGCGCCGGACATTCTCGCGGGGGCAAAGGCCCTCGGGAACGGCTTCCCCATCGGCTTTTTTTCCACGACGGCGGAAATCGCCGCCCGCTTTACCCGCCCCTCGGCGAGCACCCTCGGGGGCAACCCCGTTTCCGCGACCGCGGCCCTCGCGGTCCTCGACTTCATCGAGAAGGAAGGCCTCGCCGCCCGGGCGGAAACCCTCGGCGCCCTGCTCCGCGGCCGGCTCGCCGAAATCGCGGCGAGCTTCGGCGGCGGCGAGTCGGCTCCCCTCGGCACGCCCCGGGGACTCGGGCTCATGCTCGGCCTCCCCGTGCGGGGAACCGCGGATATCCCCGCCCCGAGAATGACCGACCTCATCCTCGAAGGAATGAAAGACCTCGGGTGGCTCATCGGCAAGAACGGCCTCGACCGGGACGTACTCGCCTTCCAGCCTCCCCTCATCATAACGAAAGAAGAAATAGACGCCATGACGCGCGATCTCGCGCGGGTAGTCACGGCGGTATCCCAAGGAGTCTCAGTATCATGAATTACCGCGCCGGGCGTCCCGCCCGATCGGCTATAGTCGCCTTCGAAACGATTTCCAAGTCAGCCCTCGCCGCCGCGTGCGTACTCGCAGCCTTCGCCCTCGCCGCCTGCGGGGGACGGGGCAACCCCGACCTTTCGGCACTCGCGGACGGCACCGTGCTCAAGGCGCAAATCGCCGCGTTCCCGACCAAGGCGGCCCGCAAGGTCCGGGTGGGCGTCATGCCCGACGCCGGGGCGCTCCCCCTCTACCTCATGGACGACGTGGCGGAAGTCATACCCTTCCAGAGCGCGAAGGAACGGGACGCCGCCCTCGAGGCCGGCCAGCTCGACGCCATCACCGGCGACTTGGTCTCGGTCATCGCCCATCAGCAAAAGGGAATCGAGCTTCGCGCCCTCTCGGTCACCGAAAGCCGTTTCCTTCTCGTGGCGGGCCCGAAGTTCCGCGAGGGTAACCGGGGCGGGAAAGCCGCCCACTACAACGTCGGGATTTCGGAGAATACCGTCATAGAATACGTGACCGACGCGCTTTCAGCGGACATGAACGGCGCGGTCCTCGACAAGATTTCCATTCCCCAGGTTCCCGTCCGGCTGGAGATGCTGCGGAACGGCCAGATTCCCGTCGCGTGCCTCACCGACGTCATGGCCTGGGGGCTCCTCTCCGACGGCTTCCGGATCGTGCGCGACCAGGCGGGAACCGGGCTCGAGCCCGCGGTCCTCGTCGTCACGGGCGAACTGGCGCGCAAGCGGCCCGATGACCTCGCGGCGTTCCGGTTCCGCTGGAACGAGGCGACTGACAAGATCAACGCGAATCCCGACGCCTACGCGAGCCTCCTCCTCGAGAAAGTCCGCCTCCCGAACAGCGACTATCCCGTGCCCCATTACCGGGGAATCACCCTGCCCACCGAGGCCCAGGTCCAGTCGGTCATCGACTGGTACCGCAAGAAGTACGGCCTCGACCGGTCCGTTTCCTATGCGGACCTCGTCATAAGGTAACGACCAAGGAGGCCCGACGCCATGCCGTATAAAAACCTGCGCGACTTCATCGCCCGGCTCGAAAAGGCCGGGGAGCTCCGCCGCATCGCCGCCGAAGTCGACCCGCGACTGGAGATTACCGAGATCACCGACCGGGTGAGCAAGGCGAGCGGTCCGGCCCTCTTGTTCGAAAACGTGAAGGGCTCGGAATTCCCGGTCCTCATGAACGCCTTCGGGAGCGAGAGGCGCATGGCAATGGCCCTCGGCGCCGAAAGCGTCGACGAAAAGGCGAAAGAACTCGAGGGCCTCATCAACTGGGGCTTCGGCCAGCTCCGCAAGATCGACATCCCCTCCTTTTTCCCCAAGCTCAAATGGGCTCGGCTCTTCCTGCCGCACAAGGTCCTGAAGGCGCCCTGCCAGGAAGTTGTAGACCGGGACCCCGACCTCTCGAAGCTCCCGGTCCTCACCTGCTGGCCCGGCGACGGCGGGCCCTTTTTCACCTTACCGTTAGTCATCACCCGGGACCCGGAAACCGGC
>QKCE01000319.1 GCA_003245785.1 Spirochaetales bacterium
ATCGAACCGTGACTACCGGAGGGCTCGTGACCGAGAGCGACGGCAGCGACTTTTACTCTACCCTCTACCGTTACGCCATGGGCGGCCTCACCGTGGAAATGCCCGGGGACGTGAAGCTCGACTTTACGGTAATTTCCGGGACGGTGTATTCGCTCGAGTGCGTGATACCGTTTAAATGAGCGTTTCCCTCGGATGAAAAAAAAAGGCGCCCTACCCGGGCGCCTTTTTTTAGTCATATTCCACCTCGAACCCCGCGTAGCCCCGCGGGGCCGTTTGTTCCGCCCGTACGGCGTCGACCCGGGACATGCTCGGGCCGGTTTCAAGGGCGATGAGGTAGGCCTCCACCGACGATTCGGGCCCTTCGACGTGGAGTTCCACGTCGCCCGACCAGGCGTTTTTCACCCAGCCGTACACCCCGTGCCGGCGCGCGCTACCCGCGGCCCAGGCGCGGAACCCCACGCCCTGCACGCGCCCCGTAACGGTGACGCGATAGGCGACGGAGGGCTCGCGGGCGAAATTTTCGCCCTGCTTGCCGGCGCGGGTTGGAGCCATGGCGTCCGTTAGACCCTGAGATTCCAGCCCCGTGTATCTTCCGCGGCGCCGTACTGGGTGCCCTTGAGTACCGACTGGATTCGCGCGCCGAGCTCGCCGGGGGCTCGGTCGTTGAATACGTATTCCTTACCCTCATAGGTAATGCTCTCGATCGGGGTGACCCCCGCGGCGGTGCCGGTGACGAAGCACTCGACGCATTTTTTAGCGACTTCCTGGATCGGGACCTTGCGCTCCGAAACGATTATCCCGAAGGAGCGGGCGATCTCGATGACCGACGCCCGGGTGATTCCCGGAAGGATCGTGTCCCCGAGGGCCGGGGTCACGAGCTCGCCGTTTTTCAGCTTGAAGAAGATGTTGCACGACGAGCCTTCCTCCACGTACTTGCGGTCCGTGGCGTCCAGGAAGATCACTTCCATGAAGCCCGCGTCCTCCGCTTCCTTCTTGGCGAGGCTGGAGATCACGTAATTCGAGGCGCACTTGATCCAGCCGGTCCCCTTCGGGGTCGCCCGGATCCGCTCGGTGATGATCGCCTTCGAGTTGGCTCCCTTGAAGTAGCTGGAGACGGTGGTGCCGCAGAGGACCACGTAGGGCGCCTTGGAGCTGCCTATGCCGATCGCTCCCTCGGAATACATGAAGGGGCGGAGGTACACCGCGCTCGCCCCGGCGAAGTTGTCGGCTTCCCAGGAAGCGTCGTATTCGGGAATGTAGCCGAGCTCCCGGTTGCGCTTGAGGAATTCCACGCTCGCCTCGAGAAAGAGGTCTTCCGGGAAGGGCGGCGCGTAAAGGCCCTCCATGGATTTGTAAAAGCGCTTCGCGTTCCGGTCGGGCCGGAAGATGGTGAGGGCGCCGTCCTTGTGGGGGTAGGCTTTCATGCCCTCGAAACAGCCGAGGGCGTATTGGGAGGTGTAGTTTACCAGCGGGAGGGGGAAGCGGTTGCGTTTCGCGTATACCTCGGCGCGCTCGGCCTCGCCCATGGCGGAAAGTTCCGCGAAGGTAATGGAATCGGCCTGGAACCATTGCTCGTCCCAGTTGCCGGTAGCCGGGTTGAATTGCGCCACGTAAGAGATCGGGTACATTGCGAGATTGAACGCCATCGAGGATGCCTCCAAAAGCCCTGAAAAGGGCGTTATTTAATAATTTAGCAGTATCTTGAGTCTTTGTAAAGTTGGGTTTGCGCGTCTTGAAGTTCCGCCCCAACGCCGGTACAATAGGCGTGAAACCACCCACGAGGATATTCCATGGCAATAAATTGCGGTATCGTCGGGCTGCCGAACGTCGGCAAGTCCACCATCTTTTCCGCGCTCACGAGCGCCCCGGCCGAGGCGGCCAACTATCCCTTCTGCACGATCAACCCGAACATCGGCATCGTCGACGTGCCGGACGCCCGCCTTAACTATCTGGCCTCCAAGTTCAACCCCAAGAAGACGATCCCCGCCGCGGTGGAATTCGTGGATATCGCGGGCCTCGTGAAGGGAGCCTCGAAGGGCGAGGGCCTCGGTAACCAGTTCCTTTCCCACATCCGCGAGGTCGGCGTCATCGCCCAGGTGGTGCGCTGCTTCGAGAATCCCGACATCGTCCACGTGAGCAACCGGGTCGACCCCGCGAGCGACATAGAGACCATCAACATCGAGCTGGCCCTCGCGGACCTCGATTCCGTGGACAAGCGCGCCGAGCGTGCCACCCGGGCCGCCAAGGTGCAAGGGAAGGACGCCCAGAAGGAATCCGCCCTGGTCCTGGGCGCCATCGCGAAGATCCGGCCCCTCCTCGAGGAGGGCAAGGCCGCGCGCCTCGCCGACCTTACCGACGAGGAAAAGGACGCGATGTACGACAGCCACCTCATCACCATGAAGCCGCAAATGTACGTGTGCAACGTGGACGAGGAGGGCATGAAGAACGGAAACGCCCACATAGAGACCGTGAAGAGGATCGCCGCCGCCGAGGGAGCCGACGCGGTGGTGATCTGCGGCAAGTTCGAGGCCGAGCTCGCGGACCTCGAGAGCCTGGAGGAGAAGCTCGCGTTCCTCGAGGAAATCGGGTTGAAGGAGTCGGGGCTCACCTCACTCGCCCATGCGGCCTACCATCTTTTGGGTTTGCGTACCTTCTTCACCGCCGGCGAGGACGAGTGCCGCGCCTGGACCATCCACGCGGGAGACACCGCCCCCAAGGCCGCCGGGGTAATCCACACGGATTTCGAAAAGGGCTTCATCAAGGCCGAGGTATATTCCTACGACGATTACGTGAAGTACGGCACGGAGCAGAAGATAAAGGAAGCGGGCCGGCTCCGGCAGGAAGGCAAGGAATACGTGGTCGCCGACGGCGACGTCATCTTCTTCAAATTCAACGTATGACGGACGAATCCAAGCCAAAGGGCAAGATTCAGCTCAAGACCTACCATTGGGTGGTGCTGGTCATCGCCGCCTGGTATTTCTTTCAGGCGGGACGGGAAGCCCTCAACCGTCCCGAGGCCGCGCCGCCCGTCTCGAACGTGCCGGCGGGCCTGTCCCTCGCCTGGTCGGACGAGTTCGACGCCGACGGCGCGCCGGACCCCGCGAAGTGGGATTATTCCCTGGGCGGGAACGGCTGGGGCAACCAGGAACTGGAAAAGTACACGGCGGACCGCAAGAACTCCTTCGTGAAGAAGGGAGCGCTCCATATCGTCGCGAAAAACGAGGGGGGCCTCTGGACCAGCGCCCGGCTCAAGACCGAGGGCAAGGCCGAGTGGACCTACGGATATTTCGAGATCCGCGCGAAGCTCCCGAAGGGGACGGGTACCTGGCCCGCGATCTGGATGCTGCCCCGGTTCAACAAGTACGGTAATTGGCCCGGCTCCGGCGAGATCGATATCATGGAGCACGTGGGCTTCGATCCCGAGGTTATCGTGACCACCGCCCATACGAAGGCGTACAACCACCGGATAGGCACCCAAAAGAGCGCCGCGCGGAAGGTTGCGGGGGCTCTCGACGGCTTTCATACGTACGCGGTGGAATGGAAACCCGATTACCTCGCGTGGTTCATCGACGGCGTAGAGGCATACCGTTTCGCCAACGAGAACGCGACTGCCGCCGAATGGCCCTTCGATATCCCCTATTACCTGATCTTGAACGTCGCGATAGGCGGTTCCTGGGGCGGTCAGCAGGGGATCGACCCAAAGCTGAAAGAGGCGGAGATGCTCGTGGATTACGTGCGGGTGTACCAGTGAACCGCCGGTGCCGGCCTTAACGGGAGGCGTTTGCGTGCCTGCCGGCCGCGGTATTGCCGCGAGCCCGGCGCCGGCCGAAAGCCGGGCAGCGCGCGAGTTGATGGCGACAAGGGGAGCGGAGGCACGCAATGCCAAACCGGCTCCCTTTTTTCATGCCCTTGTTCGCCGTTGTGCTCCTTTCCTCCTGCCCGTCGGGATACCTCTCGTTCGTCTCCGGGCGGGCGCCTGACCCGGACCGCATCCGGGTAATGACCTGGAACGCCCAGACTTTCTTCGACGACGCGGAATGCGGCGCCGAATTCGACGAGTTTCGGGGGGAAGGTTCCGACTGGACCGCCGCCCGGTACGACGAGCGGCTCGACCGGCTCGCGGAAGGCATACTCCTCGCCGGAAGGCGGGCGGGCATGGAAAGCGGGCTCGGCCCGGACGTGGTCGCCCTCGAGGAAATCGAGAACGGCCGGGTGCTTCGGGACCTGTGCAACCGCCTGCCCGGGGCGGGTTATGGCCATGCGGCCTTCGTTCCCCCGACGGAAGGGGGCGCCTTCGGCGTCGCGGTCCTGAGCCGGTATTCCATCCTTTCGCTTTCCTCCCATACCCCCTATTCGCCCGACGTTTCCCTCCGTCCCCTGCTCGAGGTAACCCTCGATGCTCCTTGCGGTCCTTTCGTCGTTTTCGTCGTCCACTGGAAAAGCAAGCTCGGCGACGGGGAAGGGGAGTCATTGCGGGTCGCGCAGGAACGCGTGCTTCGGGAGCGTATCGAAGCCGTCGGGAGGGACTTTCCGGGAAGGCCCTTCGTCGCCTGCGGGGACTTCAACTGCGGCCCCGACGAGACGGACTTGGCCGCTTCATACCCGGGTTTCTGGGAGCGGTACGGGGGAAACGGCGGTTCCTACTGGTACGGGGGCGCGTGGGAACGGATAGACAACGCGCTCTGGCCCGAGAGCCTGGAGTCGGGCGGCTCCTGGCGGGTTTCACGGGTCGTTCTCTTGGACGAGCCGCCCCTTTTGGGGGCAAACGGCCGCCCTGCCTCGTACGTGCTTCGCCTGGGCACCGGATATTCGGACCATCTACCCCTCTTGATCGAAATGAGTCGCGGGAATCGGGACTAATGAATTGATTTTTTTCCCGAATCGGGGGAGAATCAATCTATGGAAAAAAAACCGTCGCACCCCCGGCGCGGCCTCCTGGTCGCGCTCATCGTGTTTTTATCCCTTTTCGTGGCCCTTCCGCTTCTCCTGGTCGGAATATCCTTTATCGGGAGGGTTCATCCGTCCTCCGCGATCGCCGAGGGATACACTCTTGCCCTTCGGGTACCCCGCTCCGGCGAAACCCTGGAGGCCCTCGTCGCCCATGAGACGGTCGGCGAGATTCTCGCGGACCCCTCCTTGTCGCCCGTCGTTCCCCTGGTCACCGGCTTGCGGGACTCCTCCTTCCCGGGGAAAGGGCTCGTCATGGCGGCCCTCAACGGGGAGCTGGACGCCGCGACCTATCCCGACGGATCCTGGGTCGCCGCGTTCGACACGGGAATCCTGTCGACGGCCCTGAGGGCGTTACCCGCCCTTTCCGCCCGGGTGACGGTACCGAACCTCTATTACGTGCAATCGGGAAGGCTTTCGCGCTTCGAGTACCGGTACCCGAAGGGGAAGCCCCTCTATATCGGCACGTACCGGAACCTATTGGTAGCCTCCGATTCCCCCGCCCGGTTCGAGGAAATTCTTTCCGGGGCCGTAAAGGCGTCCGAACTCGGGACCCATGGGTTCGCCCGGAAGGATTTCAACGCGGGACTCCTCGTGGACCCCGCCCTGGTAACCGCGTCCCTTCCGAAGGACGATCCCCTGCTCGGACCCCTCGCGAGGTCCCTCTCCTGGGGCGGCTACGTAGAGGTGACGGTCGGTATCGAGCGGTCCCGGCTCGACGTTTTCCTTTCCGCGGGGGTCGATTCTTCCCTGGAAGCCGTCCGGGCGCTTCTCTCCAGGGAATCTTCGGTACCGGCGCTCCTTTCGAGGCTTCCTTCCTCGACCCAATACGAGTCGCTCCTCTCGGCCGGACCCCTGAAGGGCCTTTTCGACGCGTACGCCGCCCTGGACCCGAAAGCCGTCGGCGCCCTCGACCGGGCGGATCGCGCGGCGCGCCTCATTTTCGGCGCCGGGCTCGACGACCTCGTCTTCAGCTGGGCCGGACCCGACGTGGCGGCCTTCGGGCTCGAAGGCCGGCCGAAGCCGGTATTCGCCGTCAAGATTACCGACGAGGACGCCCGTAAGCGGGCCTTCGACCGCATCATCTCCTCCGTCGCGGTATCGGAAGACGATTCCACCGTGCTCGACGGTTACCGGATTTCGCGCATCCGCCTTCCGGATTTCCTTACCGGGCTCCTCTCTCTCTTCTCTGTGCGCCTTCCCGCGCCTTACTGGATCGTGGACGATGGATATCTTCTCGCCTCGGAGTCCCCGGAGACCCTTCTCGCGGCGGTTTCCGCGAACCGAAAGGGCGATACCCTCGCGGGAAACGAGACCTGGCGCGCCCTGGCGGGACAGGATTCGTCCCGGGTTTCCGCGAGCGTGTATTATTCGGTCGACCGTTCGGTGCCCTTTTTCCTGAAAGGCAGCGGCCCCGTCCAGCGCATTCTCGGCCTCTATACCCGGGGCTGCCTTTCCGTGCGCTGGGGCTCCGGCACGCTTGAGCTGAACCTTACGGCCATTCCCGGCCAGGGAGGCGGAATCGCGGAAATTCCCGGCTTCCCCCTCGCCCCGGGCCTGCCGAAGGCGGCAGAGGCTGCCGCGGGTAACGATGGAGGCACGGGCGGCGAGGCCGCGACCGACGCCGCGGGAAATGCGGGCGCCGCGGGCTCCGGCAAACCGGGCGCGGCGACGAGAGTTCCTTCCCTCGGGAAACTTGTCGACGCGATACGGTTCTCGAAAAAGGGCGGCCTTCGGATCCTCTGCGTGGAAGACTTGAACGCGATCGCCGCCTGGGACCCGGTGAGCGGGGACTGGTCGGTATACCGCGCCGGCAAGGAGATATATTTCGCCCTCGATCCTTCCCTCGAACCCGAAACCCCCGCCGATCCCGCCCTGTGGTCGGTAACGTCCGACGGCGAGGTC
>QKCE01000032.1 GCA_003245785.1 Spirochaetales bacterium
AACTGAGCTAATTCCCCGTTGATAGTGAGTAATATACCCGAAAATGAATTTGATTTCAAGCACCCCGAGCAGTAGTATTGACGTATGAAACGCATACCATACGCCATTTTTCCGTTAATCATCGCGGCGGCGGTCCTTGCCGGGTGCTCGAGCGTCAAGGCCACGGCGAACAAGCTCACGGGGGCCGATTCCAATCCCACCGAAAAGGCCTCGGCCAAGTCCCTCGCCTGGCTTACGGACCGCGAATGGGCGCTTACCGGGTTCAATACCGGCACACAGTTCATACCCCTGGAACCGGGACACGGCAGCGACGCCTGGATTCGCTTCGCCGCCGACGGATCCCTCGCGGGCTATACGGGAACCAACAATTTCATGGGCTCCTGGAAGCTCGGCGCGAAGAACCCGAAGGGCGAGTATCCCCTGGTGCTCACCCTGGGAGCCATGACGAGGAAGGCCGCGCTTAACGAGATCGCGGCCCGTTTCGAGATTACCTACCTTGAAAACCTGAAGAAAAGCGTAACCCTCGCCCAGGCCGGTTCGGGTATCGAGCTCCTTGCCGCGACCAAAGACCGGCAGCTCTCGTTCGCCTATCTGGGGCCCGAGGGCGCCGAATAAAAAAACGGCGGGAAGCCTCGCGCTCCCCGCCTTTCGCCTCATTTTTCCTTGGCCCTCAGCCGCTTGCTGCTCTGCAGGTAGGCTTCCTTGTCGTTGACCATCAGGATCGGCTGGCTCGTCGCGTCCAGGCAGTCGCGCCACAGCGAACCCTCCGGATCCACGTAATTCTTCTTGCTCGTCGCGACCTTTATCGGCAGGTGCACGAATTTGTTGTGCACGAGCCCTATAAGGAGCTTCGTCTTGCCGGCCATGGCCGCGTGCACGGCGTTGTTGCCCAGGCGTTCGCAATAAATCGAGTCGATGGGGGCCGCCGGGGCCGACCGGATCTGGTAGCTCGGGTCGATGTACTTGAGGTTGATATGCATGCCGATCGACTTGAAGTAGTCGGCTATCTTGTCCCGGAGGTACAGGCCGATGTCGGCGAGCTTCCTGTTCCCCGAGGCGTCCGTACCCTGAACGGCGTCGAGCAGGTCCTGCCCGGCGCCCTCGGCCACGACCACCACCGCGTGGTGACGCGAGCGGAGCCGCTCCTCCAGGTGGTGCAGGAAGCCCTGGGGCCCGTCCATCTCGAAGGGAACCTCGGGAATCAGCACGAAATTCGCCTCGTGGCTCGCGATCGCCGTATGGGTGGCGATGAAGCCCGCCTCGCGGCCCATGAGCTTCACGAGGCCTATCCCGTTGATCTGCGAGTGGGCTTCCATGTGGGCCGCCGCGACGGACTCCGCGGCTTTCACCACGGCGGTATCGAACCCGAAGGATTTCTGGATGAAGGAAAGGTCGTTGTCCACGGTCTTGGGGATACCCACGACCGCGATCTTCAGTCCGCGCTTTTCTATCTCCTCGGCCACGTCCAGGGCGCCCCGCTGGGTGCCGTCGCCGCCGATTATGAAGATTATGTTGATATTGAGCGCCTCGATGGCGTCGGCGATCTCGATAACCCGGTCGCCGCCGCCCCGGGACGTGCCCAGGATCGAGCCCCCGGTCTTGTGGCAGTCGTCGACCACCGTGGGGTTCAGCGGCATGATCTCGTAGCCGTATTCGGGAAGGAGCCCCTTGAAGCCGAAGCGGATGCCCGAAATCCGGCGAACCCCGTAGCGGTGCCAAAGGGAGCGGGTGACCGCGCGCACCACGTCATTGAGGCCCGGGCAAAGGCCGCCGCAGGTCACTATGGCCGCGTGGACGTGGCTGGGATTGAAGAATATCTTCTCCCGGGGGCCCGCCTTTTCGAGCAAGTCCCCGCGCGCGCAGGGCCCCACGACGTCGTCCAGCTTCGCGTCCATCTTGTAACGGACAAAATCGTCCTCTCCCACGTAATTGGCTATGAAGTCGCCCTCGACGTTCGATAGCTGGATCGGGGATTGAACCTTGCAGGGCCCGAGCGTCGGTATCGTGAAATCGTATTTCGTAGCGGCCATGACTTGCTCCTTTCCGTAAAGTATAGTGATTTGGCATGGGAGCAACAATACATAACTTGACCCCGTATACACTTAACGAGTATCTTTCAGGTGGGCGCCCGAGGCGCCCGGGAGGTTGCAGTAATGCTCGCAGATGCAGTGAAAACCGCGCTTGAAGATATCCGCCCCCAGCTCCAGGCTGACGGTGGCGATCTCGAACTCGTGTCCGTTTCGGACGACGGCAAGGTCTACGTGAGGCTTACGGGGGCGTGCGGCTCCTGTCCCATGTCCACCATGACCCTCAAGATGGGCGTCGAGGCCCATCTCCTGAAGAACGTCCCCGGCGTGTCCGAGGTTATACAGGCCTAAGGCCTGAGCGTCATGATCGGCCGGGATTCGTTCCTTCCGGTAAGCCGGGCGGACATGGATGCCCGGGGATGGGACGCGTGCGATTTCGTCGTCGTCACCGGCGACGCGTACGTGGACCATCCTTCTTTCGCCGCGGCCCTGCTCGGTCGCCTCCTCGAATCGGGGGGATACCGGGTCGGGGTCGTCGCCCAACCGGACTGGAAGGGCGACGGCGCGGACTTCCTTCGCGTGGGCGCACCGCGGCTCGCCTGGCTCGTAAGCGCCGGGGCCATGGATTCCATGGTCGCCCACTACACCGCAAACAACAAACCCAGGTCCGAAGACTCGTATTCCCCCGGGGGAAAGGCCGGTTTCCGGCCCGACCGGGCGCTCATAGCGTATACGGCGAAAATTCGCGCCCTGGGGACCGGCGCCCCCGTCGTCATCGGCGGAATCGAGGCCTCGCTCCGTCGTTTCGGCCATTACGATTACTGGTCGAACACCGTACGCCACTCGATCCTGCTCGACACCAAGGCCGACCTGCTCGTCTACGGCATGGGAGAGCGGCCCGTCCTCGAGCTAGCCGAACGGCTTACCGCGACCCGCGCGGCGGAAACCGGCCCCGATATCCCGGCGACCTATCTCCGGGGCATCCGCGGTACCATGTGGCGCACGGGACGCGAGGGCGACCTGCCCCAAGGGGCGGAAACCCTCCCCCCTTTCGGGGAAATAAAGGCGGATCCCGCCGCCTACTGCCGACACTACCTCATCCAGGAACGCAACGGGGATCCCCTGAACGCCAATCCCCTCGTCGAGCGGAGCGAGGACCGCTTCGTGGTCCAGGAACCGCCGGCCCTCCCCCTGGATCCGGCGGCCTTCGACTCGGTCATCGAGCTCCCCTATACCCGGCGCTGGCACCCCGACTACGACGCCGCGGGGGGCATACCCGCCCTCGCCGAGGTGAAGTTCTCCCTGACAAGCTGCCGGGGCTGCTTCGGGGCCTGCTCCTTCTGCGCGATCACCTTCCACCAGGGCAGGCAAATCCAGGTTCGCAGCCACGAATCCCTCGAGCGGGAAGCCCGGCTCCTCGTCGCCGACCCCGAGTTCAAGGGCTATATACACGACGTGGGCGGCCCCAGCGCGAATTTTCGCGTGCCCTCCTGCGACAAGCAGGCCCGGGACGGGGCATGCCGCGACCGGCAATGCCTGGGCGCCGATCCCTGTCCCGCCCTCAAGGCGAGCCACAAGGACTATATCGCCCTGCTCCGGCGGCTCAGGGCCGTTCCGGGCGTGAAGAAGGTCTTCATCCGCTCGGGTATCCGTTACGACTACGTCATGCTCGACAAGGACGGCGCCTTTCTCGACGAGCTCTGCGCCCACCACGTATCGGGACAGCTCAAGGTGGCCCCCGAGCATACCTCGGACCGGGTACTGGCGCTTATGAGGAAAAGTACCCGCGCGCAATACGAGGGTTTCGAGCGGGCTTTCCGGAAGGCCAACGAACGGCTCGGGAAAAGGCAGTTCCTCGTGCCCTATTACATCGCGAGCCACCCCGGCGCGACGCTGGAAGACGCCCTTCACACCGCCCTGTCCCTCAAGGACTCGGGGTTCGTGCCCGACCAGGTTCAGGACTTTTATCCCACCCCGGGAACCCTCGCGACCTGCATGTACCATACCGGGCTTAATCCCGAAACGATGGAAACGATATACGTCGCCAGGGGGGGAAGGGAACGGGGACTCCAGCGGGCGCTTCTCCAATTCAACCGGCCGGAAAACGCGCCGCTCGTCGCCGAGGCGCTCCGAAAGCTCGGACGCGAGGACCTTATACCGTCGCTTTGCCCGCCAAAAGGGCAAAAAAAAGGCGCCCGGAAGCCCGGGCGCCCTCGCGAATGACGGAAACCCGCCGAATTACCACCACCCCCAGAGAGTCCCGAGCCGGGTGCAGAACCAGGTCAGTCCCACCAGCGTAACGACGGAAAGGATCCGATACCACAACGCGATGGATACGTCCTTTTTGGTCAGCTTCATGTCCTGGAACATCGAAAAGAGGATGACGGCGAGAAGCCCGATGAAGGCAATCACGCCGAAGGCGGCGTTTTTATCGCTCACGGCGCCGAAGGTAAGGGCGAAGAAGACGGCGAAGGCTATCGCCGCGACCAGGAAAACCCCGAGAACCGACTTGTGTACCATAAGTTTCACTCCTTTACGCTTGAGTATAGGCTCTGCCACCCCGCTTGTCCAACCACGCCCGGCGCCAGCTTGCCGATACCCCCGCAATGTGTTATTTTCACGGTATCTTATCGCAAGGAATGCATATGAACATTTCCAAAGACAGCGTCGTCTCCATCGAGTATACGCTGACGGACAACGACAACGAAGTGCTTGATTCTTCCGAGGGCGTCGGGCCCCTTGAATATCTCCACGGACACAATAACCTCATTCCCGGGCTCGAGAAGCATCTCGAGGGGAAGGTGGCGGGCGATTCCTTCAAGGTTTCCGTCGCGCCGGCCGACGCGTACGGGGAGTATCAGGACGAGCTCGTGGTCGAGGTCGCCCGCGACCAGTTCCCCGAGGACGTCGAAATCGTCGAGGGAATGCAGTTCGAGGCCGGAAGCCCCGAGGGCTCCCGCGTCGTCACCGTCACCGAGGTGAGCGGCGACAAGATCAAGGTCGACGCGAACCATCCCCTCGCGGGCGAGACCCTCAACTTCGACGTCAAGGTCGTGAGCGTCCGCGACGCGACCGACGACGAAAAGCAGAACGGGCTCCAGCAGGGCTGCGGTTGCGGTTGCGGCGATTCCTGCGGGGACGACTGCGGCGACGATTGCGGCTGCGACTCCGGATCCTGCGGCTGCGGCCACTGACGATAAAAGAACCGGCCCGGCGGCCGGTTCTTTTTTTGCCCGAAACGATGAAACGAACGCCAATCGATACGGCCACCGCCTGGTTCGGGGCCCTCTGCTTCTTCCTCTCCACGATCGAATACATGATTCCCAAACCCCTGCCGTTTCTCAGGCTCGGGCTCGCGAACCTTCCGATAATGCTGGCCGTAGACATCCTGCCCGGGCGGGCCTTCCTGGCCCTCGTGGCGATCAAGGTGCTGGGGCAGGGCCTGGTAGGCGGCACCCTTTTCTCCTATATTTTCGCCTTTTCCGCAGCCGGAAGCGTGGCTTCTGCCCTGGTCATGGCGGGGCTGCGCAAGGCTTTCGGGACCCGGGTCAGCTGGGTCGGGGTGGGGGTAGCGGGGGCCTTCGCCTCCAACGCGGCACAGCTTTCCCTCGCCCGGTACTGGATTTTCGGCGCGAGCGCCTGGTACATCGCCCCGCCGTTCCTCGCGGTCGGCACGGTCACCGGCGTGCTTCTCGGCGCCTTCGCGAACCGTTTCGCCGCAAAGTCCGCGTGGTACGCCGACGTACGGGCGGGCACCTTCGAGCCCGTGGAATCCGCCGAGGCGGGGACCGAAAATCGCCAAGGCGCGAGGATCCGCGCGATCCGCCTCGGCACGGGGGTCGCGCTCGTTCTCGCGCTCCTCTTCGTCCCCTGGCTAGCCGCGAAGGCCGCCCTCGCCGCCCTCGGCGTCGCGCTGGTCCTCGTCGACCGGTCCCGAGTCCGCTGGTTCCCGGTCGTCGCGATGGTCCTCGGCATCGTCTTTTTCAACCTGCTCACCCCCTTCGGGAAGGTCCTCGCCTCCCCCCTGGGCTTCAGGATCACCGACGGCGCGCTGCGGGGGGGAATGGAAAAAGCCCTCACGGTGGAGGGCATGATCTTCCTTTCGAGATGGATGCTTCGTTACGGTTTTACCCTGCCCGGCCGGGCGGGACTATTGGTCTCCGAGGCCTTCGCCATCCTGGCCCGCCTGACGGGCAGCCGAAAGCGGCTGGACCCGGCGAACCTGGTCGCGAGCGTGGACGCCGTTATGTACGGACGCGATTGAGGCCTTCGGTCGCTTCCTTGTAATCCGGGCGCAGCTTGAGCGCCCGCTGGTAAGCGTCCTTCGCGCCGTTCTTGTCCCCCACCGCCTCGCGCACCGAGGCCAGCCGGTACCACCAGAGCGAAAGGCCCGGCTCAAGGTATACCGCGGTCGAGTACGCGATATCCGCGTGGTTGTATTCCTTCGTAAGCCGGTAAATTTCCCCTATGAAAAAATACGCCGTACTGATTCGCTCGCCACGGGGGGCCGCGTCGGCGTAACGTTCCATCTGTTTCAGCGACTCTTTGTACTGCGAAAGGTAAAAGTACGCCTCGCCCATGGTTTCGACGATCCGGTAGTCCGTGGTGATCTTCAACGCCTCGGCGCAGGTTTCCACGGTGTCCTTGTAGCGGCCGAGCCGGACGAGCGCCCAGGTCT
Organism: Spirochaetales bacterium; assembly: GCA_003245785.1. Lineage (GTDB taxonomy): Bacteria > Spirochaetota > Spirochaetia > Treponematales > Treponemataceae > Teretinema. The sequence continues at coordinate 6,706 of QKCE01000032.1, forward strand.
CGATGGTATACGCGTCCATGTTCTTGGCGTTGGCCAGCAGGTCCTGCTTGCAAATCTCTATCGCCTGACGGTACGCCGCTGCGGCGTCATCGGCGCGGCCGGCAGCCTCGAGATCGCGGCCGTTGCGGTATAG
>QKCE01000342.1 GCA_003245785.1 Spirochaetales bacterium
CCGGGACGCCGACCGGAAGATAAAGCTCTCCACCGGCATCGGCTCGGTGAGGATAGACTTCAGGCGATAATTTCCGCCGTGCGGAGAAAACGAAGGGGCCGGCAGTCGAATCGACGGCCGGCCCGCTTTTTTTTACGCCCCCCTGAGAAGGGCGATTATCTGCGCCGCGTGGTCCTTCGGGCTAACCTTGGGGAAAGCCCCGACGACCAGGCCGTCGGGACCGATCACGTAGGTGGACCGGATTACCCCTTCGTAGGCCTTTCCGTACATTTTCTTTTCGCCCCAGGCGCCGTACGCCCCTATCGCCTCGCGTTCGGGATCGGCGAGCAGCCTGAAAGGCAAGCCGTGCCGTTCCCGGAAGCGGGCATGCCGGGCGACCGGATCGGGGCTCACCCCGATGACGACAGCGCCCAGGGACAGGATCTCGTCGTATGCGTCCCGAAACGCGCACGCCTCGGTCGTGCAGCCCGGCGTATCGTCCTTCGGGTAGAAGTACAGGACGACGGTCTTTCCCGCGAAATCCGAAAGGGATACACGGTTGCCCCCGTCGTCCTCGAGAGAGAAGTCGGGGGCGCGCGTTCCTATGGTTATCATTATTTCCGTTTCGCCCGCGGTCAGCGGCGGTTCCCCTTCCCTGTCAGGGCTTCTTCCCGTTCGTCGAAACAGAAGGACAGGTCCGAATCGTCCAGAACGAGATCGTCGTCGTCCTCGTCCATCGCTACCACCTGATACCAGGCGCCGAGTTCGTCGATGGCCTCCGCCTCGAATTCGTCCGTGGCATGGATGCGGAGGTCATCGAAGGCATGCAGCACGTCATCGTTCGTGAAATGGAAACCTTCCGCCCTTGCCCAGTCGAAAAAACTCGCCGGCGAGGGGAGGTTCCAGATACGGTCACACAGCTCGGGTTCCGAGCGGCAACGGGTGAGAAAGCGGAGCGCGTCGATCATGGACATGGCAGATCCTCACATAATTTTGATGTTGCGTCATTGCATGATTAGGATGGAGTATAACCCGAACGCGCGCCCTTTTCGTGATATTTTGGTGAAAATATCATCAATTTCCGGGAGAAAATACAACAATGTCACCGGGGGTCGGGCACGGTATCAGAAGGGGACGCCCAAAGCCTCGCAGAGAAACCCCATATAGGGGACGGCGGCGCCGAATTTACGGGCCAGAACGTCCAGGAGGGATCGGTCGAGGTAGAGATCCGGGTCCATGTCGGAGGAGAGGAGGAAATCGATCCGCTTGAGCTCGGCGGCCAAGGGATGGTCCGAAGGGAATCCCCGGGGAACGCGGACGAGCGAATCGCCGGCGGGAACCATCTCACCCTCCCCGCGCGCGACGGCGGCCTTGTAAGCCTTCGGCTTTCCGTCGATTCGGGCGCGGATCAGGGCGAGATCCTCCCGTTCGGGCCGCCAGCATCCCGCGCCCACGAAGCAGCCGTCCGTGGCGAGATGCACGTAAAAGCCCGGGGCATGCACGTTCCGGTGGGCTTCGTGGCGAAACTGTATGCCCACGTTCGTTTTATAGGGGGTTTTGTCGGCGCCGAAGCGGGTATCGCGGTACACCCGCATGAGCGAGCCCCCGACCTTCTTCGCGACGGCGGTATAATGGGGGCTGATGCGGGAGATCACGGGCTCCATATCGCGGATGAGGGCGAGGGCCGGTTCGCGCACGAGCCGTTCGTAGTCTCCGCGGTGTGCCTCGAACCAGGCGCGGTCGTTGTTGAACGCGAGGGCTTCGAGATACGCGAAGGTTTCGGGGCTGAAGCCCCGGAAGGAAAGCGGTACCGGGACCGCGGCTGTTTTGCTCATACCGGGAAGTATAGCACCGATCGGTCAGTCGTCGGGGCCGAGGCATAGCCCCCGCAGCTTTTCCGTTTCGCCGCGCCAACTTTTTTCCCCGGGCTAAAGACCGTCTACATTCGGGTTCATGATACTTCTGTAGTGGTAATGGTATAGATGCCTCGCGGGGTGGCAACCGGGCCGGTGAACCGGCGCCGGAAAAAAAAAGCCGTTTCCGCGAGTACCCGCAAAAACGGCTTGGTTCATGACCCGTAGACGATTCGAACGTCCGACCTGCTGCTTAGGAGGCAGCCGCTCTATCCAACTGAGCTAACGGATCAATTGTGGACATCATATCCGATTGCGGGAAAATTCTCAAGCGGGGCAAAGGGGGCCCGAACGGGACTTGTCGTATCTTCCTATATATTCTTGGAAGTACGCGCCCTGGCGGGCGGAAACGGGATCGTCGATCGCGCCGCGGCGCGACCGAACGCTCCCGTAGCCGACCCGGACTCACGCTTGAGCGCGAACCGCCGAGATAATCTTCGGTACCCGTTCAACCTGCGAAGGGTACAGATCGCCGGGGACGAAAGACCCCCCGACGGCGGCGAAAATCATGTGACGGGCACACTCGGTGCTGTCGCCAAGGCAATAGGTGGTTTTCATGAGCTGTGCCGTGGCGGGTTTACTCTCCATTCGGTCATGAAAGAAAGGGCACTTCGGAAGACATTCACAATCTGCCATCTTTTTCCTCCCGATAAAAATATATTTATATCGATTTTAGGGGAGGGGGCCGATTAATGCAATAAAAAAACCATGAATCCGGGACTGATTGACTGTTCACCCCGTCGCCGGGTAGTATCGACACCCGGAGTTAACATGACCATCACCATTTTCCGAAGGACGGCGCTGGCCCTCGCGCTCCTTACGCTTCCCTTCGCCCTCTTCGCCCATCCCCACATGTATCTTTCAAGCGCCGAAGAATTCGTCTGGAAGGGAGCCAAGCTCGACGGATGCTGGATCGAGTGGACCTTCGACCGGTTCTTCAGCGCCGACATCATTCAGGGTTACGACCTGAACGGGGACAAGGCCTTCGACGCCGCCGAAACGAAGGCCGTATACGAAGGGGCCTTCATCAACCTGAAAAACTACTATTATTTCACCTTCATCCGGCAGGGAAAGACCAGGACCAACCCGCCCTCGGTATCCCGGTTCACCGTTCGCCAAAAGGACGGGATCCTTGCCTACCGGTTTTGGGTGGACCTGTCGAAGTCGGCTCCGGGGGAGCTTGCCCTCGCGGTTTACGATTACACCTTCTTTTGCGATATCGCCTATCCGGAAAAGGGCGCGGTCGCCCTCACCTACGATCCCGCCCTCGTTCGGCCCTCTTACGAGATCGTCGAGAACAAGGATTACCCGGTGTACTATAACCCCCTGGGGGCGATAGACGACACGACGATTTACTATGAATGGAAAAAGGGCCTTCAGACCTTCTATCCCCGGGAGATACGGGTACGCTATGGCGACTGACCTCCGACCGGCAGGCCGCCGGGCACGTACCGTCATCCTTGCGGCCTTCGCGCTCATATTGAGCCTCGGTACCGCCGGGCCCCTCGCGGCAAACCCCTTTACCGGCGGAAACGCCCAGAGCGGGCCTGTCGCCGCGAGCCCCGTACGCGCCTCCGCGGCGGCCCCGGCCCTGGTTTCCGCCCAAGCGGCGCTTCACGAACGGCTGGGCCTTCTCATGAGCGCATGGAAAGGAAACGCCGGGGCGGGAGCCGCCTGGGGCGTCGCAGGCGTGGCCTTCCTCTACGGCGTTCTGCACGCCTTCGGACCGGGCCACCGGAAGACCGTCATCTTTTCCCTTTATCTCGCCAAACCCGCGCCGGCCTGGGAACCCGCGGGGACGGGCTTCGCCCTCGCGCTCATTCACGGAGGAACCTCGGTCGCCCTCATGGTCGCCCTGAGGGGCGTTCAGGGGGCGGTTTCCGCGAAAGCCGACAATATTGCCGCGTGGATGGAAGGCGGGGCCTACGTCGTACTGATCCTGGCGGCCCTTGGCCTGGCGGCGGGCGCGCTCCGGAGCCTCGTGACCGGGACGCACCGCCACGGCCGCGAAGGCACGACCCTCGGCACCATACTCCTCACCGGGGCATACCCCTGCCCCGGGGCGATCCTGGTTCTCGTCCTCGCGACGAGCCTCGGTACCCTCGCGCTGGGAATCCTCGCGGTATCCGCCATGTCCCTCGGCATGAGCGTGCCCATCGTGGCGGCGGGCTACCTCGCCTGGTTCGGCCGAAGCGGCGTTTTTTACGCCCTGAAGCGGAATGAGACGCTGCTGGCCCGGATTTCCGCCGCCGTGGAACTCGCGGGCTATCTCGTCCTCTTCGCCTTCGCCGTATACGTCGCGCTCCCCTTCCTCGTCGGGCTTACCCGGGCCATCGGCAACGCGGGGGCCTGAGGCCGGAGCGACGCGCGTTTCCGGCCCCAAGCGTCCCGCGGTTTCCGAAAGTCCGACGTAGCGGGGTTCGGCTTCAATTTTGACGAATACTTCCTCAAAAACTATACTTATTTCGGGCTCAAACTATTTCAGTTACCCGCAAAAACCATTTATAAGTGATTAATGCGAATTTTCTTGACAATATGGGAAACTGCGTTAAAAATGAAGAATAACGATATGCCCATATAGCATATCGTTTCACATTATGATACGCAAGGGGGATTTTTATGAAAAGAACAGGAGCAAGGACCGTAGCGCTCATTACGTGTCTCGCCGTTTTGGGCGTTATAGCCCTCGTCGGTGGGACCTCGTGTTCCAAGGCCGCCAGTAAAGACCAGTCGGTGTCGCTTATCTTTACGTCCGTTTCCGTGACGGGCGATTCCCACACCACCGCGATGACCGCCTTCGCCGACAAGGTCGCCGAGCTTTCCAACGGCACCGTGACCTGCAAGGTGTATTCCGACGGCACGCTCTTCTCGAGCGAAAACGAGTTCGACGCCATTCTCTCCGGCGAAGCCGACCTCGCCTATATCTCCTTCCCGACCCTGGCCACCCAGAAGGGCCTCGAGTGGGCCTCCATGATCGGTTCAGGCTATTTCTGGAGCTCCTACGAGCACATGACGAAGACCCTGAACGGGGACATCGGCAAGAAGGACATTTTCCCGAAGGTCGAGGCCAACCTGAACATCGTGCCGCTCGGGGCCTTCTACCTCGGCGCCCGCGTGGTGAATACCCGCGACAGGAAGATCGATACCTACGCCGACATGAAAGGACTCCTCCTTCGCATGCCCAACTCCGCCACCTGGCTTAACCTGGGCCACGCCCTCGGCGCGAACCCGACCCCCCTTTCCTTCAGCGAGCTCTATACCGCGCTCCAGACCGGCACGGTCGACGGCCAGGACAATCCCCTCCCGACGGACGTGAAGGCGAAGTTCTACGAGGTCACGAAGTACGTGGCGATCACCAACCACGTGATCGACTCGATCATCCCGTGCATGAATAAGGATACCTGGGCGAAGCTTTCCGACTCCCAGAAGAAGGCCGTTACCGGCGCCATCGAGTATGCGCGCGGCGTGAACGACACCGCCCGCATCAAGGAAGAGGCTTCCGACGTGGCCATCCTCAAGGAAGCGGGACTCACCGTCACCACCCCGGACCTGAAGGAATTCAAGAAGAACGTCCTCGCCTACTACACCGCCCACCCGGAACAGACCTCCGCCTGGGACATGGACCTGTACAACAAGATTCAGGCAGCCGGAAAGTAAACGGCAGCCAGGGGCCGGCAAGCCGCCGGCGCCGCGTAAGATACGCCCGGGACGAAAGCCCGGGCGTATCTTACTTCCCGCAATCAATGCCCGAAGGCACGTCGGCCGGTCCCGCGGGGACAACCCGTCCGCCGGCGTTCCCGGGTCCTTCCCAGGAGATTTTTTCAAGATGAAGGTTCCCAAAAACCGAATCAAGTCTGCCTTCGACGCGATAACTTCCGTCATCGTCGACACCTCGTTCGTGATTATTTTCATCACCTTTCTTCTCACCATCTTTTCGAGATACGTCTTCAAGAAGCCGATTACCTGGAGTTATGAAATTTCAGTTCTCGCATATATTTGGACCATGTTCTTCGGCGTGGGTAAGGCCATCGAGAAGGACGAGCATGTCGTGTTCGGCCTCGTCTACGACAAGGTTTCCCCCAAGGGCAAGCTGTTTTTCCTTGTCGGGTACAACGCGCTCCTGGTCGTCCTTCTGGCGCTGGCGTTCTACCCGAGCCTCCGCTCGCTTCTCTCTAAGCGCATGGTGACCGGGGTCCTGAAACTGCCCTACAAGGTGGTCTTCGCCCCGTTCATGTACATGTTCGCGGATATCCTGATCCGCTCGCTCATCAACATCAAGAAGGCAGTGACGAGCTATCGCGACGGCGATCTCGCCAAGACCGCCGAACCCGGGGAGATAACGGAATGAACGTACCCGTAATAGTCTTGTTCGCGGTCCTGGCGCTTTGCTTCGTCATCCGCATGCCCATCGCGCTTTCCATGCTCGTCGCGTCGATGTCCTATTTCGTCGTCACGGATATTTCCAAGATAGGGCAGGTTTTCTCGGTCATAACCGGCAACATGTACGCGAATTACACGATGCTCGCGGCCCCGCTTTTCATCTTCATGGCCAACGTGCTGAACGAGAGCAAGGTCACGGACAAGATGTTCGCCTTTTGCAACGGACTCCTCGGCCGGCTCAAGGGCGGCACGGGCCTCGTGAACGTGTTCATTTCCCTCATATTCTCCGGCATGACCGGCTCCGCCATCGCCGACGCCTCGGGCATCGGGCTTATGGAAATCGAGCAGATGAAGAAAGAGGGATACGACAGCGAGTTCAGCTGCGCGATTACCGCCACCAGCGCCACGATCGGGCCGATCTTCCCGCCCAGCATCCCGATGGTCATCTACGCGATGCTTTCCGGCGCCTCGGTCGGGAAGCTCTTCCTGGGCGGCGTGATTCCCGGAGTCCTCCTCGCCGGCGTGC
>QKCE01000268.1 GCA_003245785.1 Spirochaetales bacterium
GTTCACGAAGAGGCCGTTGGTGTCGAAGCGGAGGCCCTTGGTCCGGATTTCGTCGATCATGGCGGCGGACCAAATGGTGTAGAACCGGGGGCCGGCCTGCCAGTTGCCGTAGGAGCCGAGAGCGGTCTCGTCGGTGAACCGGAGCCCGAAGCGGTTGACCGCCAGGGAGTTTGGGGCCACGGCCATCATCATCGGGATATCGTTCAGGGACTTGGTCATCTCGCGGCCCGTCCACATGTCGAAGGTGCCGGGAAGGGGCGTGGTTTCGTAGTCGTGCATGATCGCCGCGGAACCGCCGATATGGCTGACCGGGGGCACGCCGATGTTGTAGGTGGCCGCGCCCTTTTCGATGGCCGCCTCGATCATGGCGCCGTCGTTCTGCCTCATGCCGTAGACGTTGTAGGCCGCTCCCGTGAGGGGGTAGTACTTGGTGGCGAGGTACTTTTCGGTCATCTTTTCGCTGCCCGCGAAGCCGCCGGTCGCGAGGATTACGGCCTTGGCGCTTATTTCGTACTTCGTGCCGTCGTCGCCCAGGGCGGTAACGCCCGTGACCGCGCCGGAAGCGTCGGTGACGAGGCCCGTCGCGGAGGTTTCGAGGATGTACTTGCCGCCGATCTTCCCGTAGTAGTCCATGATGGCGTCGTAATAGGTCGCCACCTCGGACTTGCTGGTACCGAAGCCGCCGCCGTAGGCGACGCAGGCGAGCCAGGGCTGGGCGAGGCCCTGCATGGGTTCGCCGAACTTGAAGCCCTTGCCCGCGAGCCAGTCCGTGGCGGGGCCGGAAGCGGTCATCATGTAGTCGATGGCCCATTCCTTCGCGTCGCCCTCGGTGTAGTCCACCCAGGCGGCCTTGAGGGCCTTGGTGTCCACGTAATTCCTGCCGCCGTTCTTTTTCACCCACGACGGGGGATTGATGGACATGGGCGAGGAGGTGACGGCGCTGGTGCCGCCGTACTTGCCGGCCTTCTCGATGCCCAGGACTTTCACGGCCCCGGCGTTCTTGCCGTTCCCGTTATAGAGCTCTTCCGCCGCGCGAACCGCCGCGGCAATACCCGAGCCGCCCATGCCGACGACGAGGACGTCGGTCTCGAGCTTTACGGTCTCGGCCTTTTTCGCCGGCGCCGCGTAGAAGTTTTTGATTCCCGCCGCGTCGCCCCCCGCGGCCGCGATGGCCTGCCGGAGGCAGTCTTCCGTCGCCGCGAGGATCGCCTTGCTGGAGGAGGTGGCGCCGGTAACCGCGTCGAGCCTGACCGACTGGCTCTCGATCATTCGGGGGACGAGGAGGTCCAGGGCGCTCTTCAGGATAGGGGCGGTGTCGTTGCCGCCGATAACCTTTACGGATTCTAGCCGGTTCGCCTTTACGGTAGCCTCGAGCTCCATCGGGAAGTTGGGGGAAAAGGACCAGGTTTTGGCGGTATACGTGCCGTCCGCGAGGACCGCGGGCTTCAGGGGGGCGGGTTTCTCTCCCCGGGCCTCGGCGAGAATCCGCGCGGCGGCGGCCTTCACGGCCTTGCTCGTGAAGCTCGCGCCGGAAACGCCGTCAATATCGGCGCCCTGCCTGTCGATAAGGGCCTGGGCGAGCTTCTTCAGGGCGGCCTGTCCGACCGCGGGGGTTTCCTTGTCCCCCTGGATCTCCACCTTGGAGATCTTGCCCTTGGCGACGGTCATCGTCACGGTGACGTCGCCCTTGTAGGCCGGTTCGCTGGCCGAATAGGTGCCATCCTTCAATTTGTTCCCGCCGCAGCCGGCGAGCACCGAAAGGCTAAAAACGATCAACAGGGCGAGCTTTCCCCATTTCTTCATATCCATTCTCCTTGAGGAAGTAATGGATAATATTGTATCGATAAATAAAGAATTGTAAAAACGAGTAATTTTTATGACGTCATGAGCTTCGCTTGGGGTAGTCGATTCAGGCGATCGGGGAGACCGTGTACTTCGGCCCGGGCTCCCGGCGCGTCAGAGGTACTTTTTCAGTTCCTGGTCCGCGATGCCCGCGTAGAGTTCCATGTACTGCTTGGCGGGGCTCATGTTCATCTTGGGCAGGAGCACTTCCTCGATCTGGAAGAAGCCCACGTCGCTCGACATTTCCACCTCGATCCGGACCGGTTTCGGGTCGCCCCCGAGAATTCTCACCTTCTCGATGGAGTTCGCCGAGTATTTGTGGATGTCCCCCGCCTTTGGCTCCGTGTTGAGCACCAGGGGTATGCGCGCCCGGCCCTTTTCCATGTCGCAGCCGTCGGCGATCAGGATGAGACCGGCTTCCAGGGAGTGGATCCGCCTCGTCGCCATGTGGCCTATGATTCCTTCCATGGCGAGGGAGCGGATGACTACCCGCTTTTCCTCATTGTCCGGATGCACCTCCCGGAGCACCCGGTCGATCACGGGGAGGGCCAGGGTCATGCTGTAGAGCTCGTGGTCCTGCCGGCCTATGGACATGCCGAGGTCGTGGAGGAAGGAGGCGAGGATCACCGCCCCCAGGCTGTCGTCCAGGGTCCCCGCGTTCTCGTGCTCGAGGCTCGTCTGGACGCCCGCCTTGTGGAGCAGGTTCATCATTATTACCGCGTTCCGGGTGACCGTCCTCATGTGGACGGGTCCGTGGTCGTTGAAGCCGAGGCGCAGTATGGAGACGGTGTTCGCGTATTCCTGAAGCTGCTGGACTTCCGTATCGTTCACGAGCAGTTCCGCGATCCGGTAGGAGGCGGTTTCCGGCTCGAGTTCGTCGAGTATCTTCTTTTCTATCGAAAGTTCTTTCGGTGATTTCATGTCCCTAATATACGCATGCCCGGCCGGGGAATCAATCGCGGTTGAATGGCTGTTTCACATTGGAAAACGGGGGCCCGTGGGGTATACTGGTCCCCATGAGTAATAAAACCGTATTGGTCGTGGACGATTCCCGAATCATGAGAAACATCGTGAAAAACACCTTTACCAGCCTGAACATTCCCTGCGATTTCGTGGAAGCCGGGAACGGTAAGGAGGCGCTTTTCCAGCTGGAAAGGCAATCGGTAAATCTCGTGCTGCTCGACTGGAACATGCCCGAGCTTTCCGGCCTCGATTTCCTGAAACAGGTGCGGGCCATGGAAAAGTACAAAACCCTGCCCATCATCATGGTCACCAGCGAGGCGGCCCGGTACAACGTGATAGAGGCGCTCAAGAACGGCGCGACGGACTATATCATCAAGCCCGTGAACGAGAAGAGCTTCCGCGAGAAGATCTCGAAGATCGAATTCTAGGAGCGAAAAAAATGGAAAAATACGTAAAACCCTTTATAGAAGTATGCGAAAACGTGTTCCGGGAGTTTATCGGCGAGAGCCTCGTCGCGGAGCATCCCCATTTCGTCGACCGCGACGAGTCCCACAATTGGGATATTTCCGCGGTCATAGGGCTTACCGGCGAGGCCCGGGGCGCGGTGGTCATTTCCATGCGGCGGGACCTGGCGCTGAAGCTCACGGGAATCCTTACCGGCTCGGAGCACAAGGAACTGGACGGCGAGGTGGTGGACGCGATCGGCGAAATAATCAACATCATCGCCGGGAACGCGAAGCGCGGGCTCGAGGAATCCTTCCGGCTCGTCATCTCCCTGCCCACGATAGTCCGGGGGCCGAACCACGAGATCATGTGGCCCAACGAGCTCGCCCGCATCATCTGCATTCCCTTCAAGATCTTCGGCAACGATTCCTTCTGCCTTTCGGTGGCCATAGAGGCGACCGGCGGAGCGTGAGATGGCGAAAAACAACAACAACCTCTTCGTGAACCTCATGACGAGCGGGAAGCCCTTCGACACGGGGGACGAGGCCCGGATGGAAATAACCGTCCGGATTATCCTGCTCAATTCGATGATCGCCCTCGGCGCGACCCTCCTCGCGGTCTTCGGCGTCGAGAGCCTGAAGGAGGGCGCGACGCTCCAGGGCATCGCCGACCTCGCGATGGCCCTGATGACCCTCGTCGCCTTTTTCGTCCTCCGGACGAACGCGCCCTTCCTCGTCTCCAGCGTGATGACCGTCACGCCCTTCGGCTTTCTCTGCCTCTTCCTGACCTTCTCCGGGGGCGTCCAGGGCTCGGGCGTCCTGTGGATCTATTCCTTCCCCCTCCTTTCAATATTCCTCATGGGGATGACGGTGGGAACCCTCTACTCGGCCCTCCTCTTCCTTGGCGTGCTGGTCGCGGTTTTCGTGCCCGGCGCGGCGGCCATGGAGTACGCGGGCGCCTTCGCGGGCCGTACCGTGGGCGTGTACCTCCTCGTGCTCATCTGCACGATCGTGTACGAGCAGACCAAGATCACGAAGGACCGGCTGGTCGCCCGGCTTGCCCGGGAACTCCAGGCGGAACGGGACGAGATGGCGGCCATGAAGGACAACCTGAAAACCGGGCTCTTCCTCCTGGACCGCGAATTCGCGATCCAGCCCCAGTATTCCCGCTCTCTCGAGGAACTCCTGGACGGAACCGAGCTCGCGGGGAAGAATTTTCCCGAGCTCCTGGCGAACTCCCTCCCGGACAGGGAGAGGGAGACGCTGCGCGATTATTTCGATATGGTGATCAACCGTTCCTTCGACCAGTCGATGCTGGAGGACATCAACCCCCTCCATCAATTCGCCTACGTGTCCCGGGGCGGCGCGGTGCCGAAGATACTCAGCGCGACCTTCGCGGCAATCGAGCGGGAAAACGGCGAGTCCTTCATTCTCGCGAACCTGACGGACACCACCCGCGAGGTGGAGCTGGAGGAACAGCTTTCCGCCGAGGAAAGCAAGCGGCAGGAGGAGATGCGGTCGCTCTTCGAGGTGATCCACGTGGAACCCCGGGTCCTGAACGACTTCATCGAGGACGCGGACTGGGAGTTCGACAAGATCAACGGCCTTTTAAAGGACAAGGGCCGCGCGGCCAAGGACCTGATGGTGGACATTTACCAGGGCGTCCACGCGATCAAGTCCAACTCCGTCATCCTCGGGCTGAACGGTTTCGCGGCGAAGCTCCACGCCCTGGAAGACGAGCTGAAGGAATTGCGGGAGCGGGACGACCTGTCTTTCGACGACGTGCTCCACGTGACCTTTTCGCTGAACGCCCTCATGTCGGTGAAGGACGGCTTCCGGGAACTGATCGACCGGATCCGGTCCTTCAGCAAGAGCGAGGGCCGGCTCAGGGAGGACCAGGTGCTGGTCCAGACCCTCGAGCGGGCGATCGAGAAAACCGGCACCGACCTGGGCAAGCGGGCGAAGCTGGTCGTGAACCGCATCGATCCCCAGGCGATGGAATACGGTCCCCGCCGCGCGATGAAGGAAATGCTCACCCAGCTCGTGCGGAACGCCATGGTCCACGGCATCGAGTCCCCGGAACGCCGCGAGGCCTCGGGGAAGGACGCCGCGGGCTCGATCTTCCTTTCGATAGAGCAGGCCGGGGGGAACATAGTGATTCAGCTGATGGACGACGGCCACGGGATAGATTTCGTCGCGATCCGCGAGAAGGCCGAAAGCACGGGGCTCATCGCCGACCGGGCCAAGCTCGACGACAGGAACGCCCTCCTGCAGACCCTCTTCCATCCCGGCTTCAGCACGGCGGAAAAGACGGACATGCATGCCGGCCGCGGGATCGGGCTCAACCTGGTGCGCGAGCGGGTAAAGGAGTTGAAAGGCACCCTGAAGCTGCAGTCGGAAGACGGCAAGGGCACGGGGTTCAGGATTTCGCTGCCCTACGAGGCGCCGGCCGCCGGGGTCGCGAGCGCGTCCTGAGCGCGGTCCCGCGGGCGGCGCCGTCCGGGATCGCGGGCCCGATAGGCCGTCACTCGCGCCGGGGGAATCCTCCGGCGACCGGGCGGGTCTTCCCGCGACGGGCGGCTGCCGGTTCCCGCGAACCGGGACCTTATTCCGGGCAGCCGCAGTCCCCGGTTTCCGGGGCGTAGCCCTCGCCCTTCGCGGCCAGGTAGCCGTTCCAGCCGGGGGTATAGTCGGTGATCCGGGTAAAGCCCATGCGGGCGAGCAGCTCGAAGGCCCGGGCGCTCCGGTTGCCGCCGTAACACATGAGGAATATCTGCTTGTCCCGCCTGTGGGGACCTATCCAGGTCCCGAGAAGCGCCCCGTCGTCTTTCCACGCGATATTGTCGAAGCCTTCCGCGTGACCGAGGGTATAATCCGCGCGGTCCCGCAGGTCCACGAGGAGGGCGCCGCTTTCCGCTTCGGCGAGGAGGGCGTCAAGTTCGGCGGCGTCGGTCACCGAGCGGTATTCGGTTTTCGCGGACTCGAGCTTCGCCTTGTATTGCGACGCGAGGACGAGGGAGACGACGGCGATGAGCGCGAAGATTACCGTCGCGATTCGGTGGGGATACAATTTCATAGCGACATGATAGGAAATGCGGTACCGCCGTGTCAATCGAACATCCCTTCCCAAAGCCCGCCACCGGGCATACAATTCATTCCATGAACGACGCGCGCGACGGCTTTCCGGACGGTTTTCTTTGGGGTACCGCCTCCTCGGCCTATCAATGCGAGGGCGGCAACGAATGGAGCGACTGGCACGCCGCGGAAGCCCGGGAAGCGGGCAGGGCTCCCGCCGAAAGGCGGCTCGCCGAGTCCTGCGGGGCCGCGGCGGATTTCTGGAACCGTTACCCCGGGGACCTCGATATCGCCCGGGAGCTCGGCGCGCGGATACACCGGGTTTCCGTCGAATGGTCCCGGGTAATGCCGACGCCGGGCGGGCCGAACCCGGAGGCCCTGGACCGCTATCGCGAGATCCTCCTCGCGATGCGCGAGCGGGGCATCGCGCCCATGGTGTGCCTGCACCATTT
>QKCE01000351.1 GCA_003245785.1 Spirochaetales bacterium
TATCGGTTTCGTAGCCGCGCTTTCGCTCGTCGCCCTGGCGATGACCGGGTGCGCAAAGCCCGCGACTGCCCAAAAGGTGCAGGTTCGCTGGTTCGTCGGCCTTGGTGCAGGCTCGGACGAGCCGACCTTCGAGCCCCAAAAGGCGGTTGTCGACAAATTCAACGCGTCCCAGGACAAGATCGAGCTCGTGCTCGAGATCGTGGACAACAGCCAGGCTTTCAACACCCTCGCCACCCAGATTTCCGGCGGCAACGCCCCCGATATCGTCGGACCGGTCGGTATCCGCGGCCGCGACAGCTTCAAGGGCGCGTGGCTCGACCTGGGCCCCCTCGTCGAGAAGAACAAGTACGACCTTTCCGTGTTCGATTCCTCCATGGTCGATTTTTACCGCGACCCGACCGAAGGCCTCATCGGGCTTCCCTTCGCGATTTACCCCTCGTTCCTCTACGTGAACAAGGAGCTCTTCGAGGAAGCCGGACTCCCGCTCCCGCCCGCCGAGTACGGCAAGCCCTACGTTGACGAGAACGGCAAGGAACTTCCCTGGGATATGGATACCCTCAAGACGCTCGCCATGAAGCTTTCGGTGGACGCCAACGGCAACGACGCATCGTCCCCGAAGTTCGACGCGACCCAGATGGTCCAGTGGGGCTTCGGCCAGCAGTGGGGCGACGCCCGTTCCTGGGGGACCCTCTTCGGGCCCGGCACCTTCGTGGGCGAGGGCAACAAGGCCCAGATCCCCGAAAATTGGCTCGCCGCGTGGAAGTGGATCCAGGACGGCATGTGGAAGAGCAACTTCATCCCGAACGGGCCCTATGGCTCCAGCGATCTCCTCGGCGGCGGCGACTGGTTCGCCTCGGGCAAGATCGCCATGGACCACTCCCATCTCTGGTACGCCGGTTTCGCGAAGCTGAACTTCGACTGGGACATTTTCCCGATGCCCTCCTACAAGGGTAAGGTCACCGCCAAGATGCACGCCGACACCTTCGAGATCACCAAGGGATCCAAGCACCCCGACGAGGCCTTCGTTGTCCTGACCTACCTCCTCGGCGAGGCTTCGGGCGACCTGAACAACATCTACGGCGGCATGCCCGCCCGCAAGAGCCTCCAGGCCGACTTCCTCGACAACTTCTTCGCGACGAAGTTCCCCGGCGTGAGCGTCAACAAGAAGATGGTGACCGACAGCATCGCTTTCGCGGACAATCCCAACCACGAAAGCTGGATGCCTTCCTTCCAGGAGACAACCACCCGCTACTCCGACTTCTGGAACAAGCTGACCCAGGAGCCCAAGATGGACATGGGTACGGAAGTCGCCAAACTCAAGACCGACCTCGACCAGATTTTCGCGGCCGCGTCGAAATAACTCCCTCTCTCCGGGGCGGGGCCCGCGTCGCGGACTCCGCCCCGTTTCTTAAAGGTACCCTATGAAGACTGCCAAACTGAACCTGGCGAACTGGGAAAGGCGCTGGGGCCTCATCTTTATCGCCCCGTGGCTCGCGGGTTTCGCCATTTTCTATTTAGGGCCGATGATCGCGTCGTTCCTTTTTTCCTTCATGAACTTCAACCTGATCAAGCCCGAGGAATCGGGCTTTATCGGGCTCAAGAACTGGTCGCGCGCCTTCGTCGACGATCCCCAGGTCCTTGCCTCCATCGGGAGGATCCTGCAATACACCGCCATCAGCCTGCCGATCAGCTTCGGCTTCGCCCTCGTCGTGGCGATCCTCCTCAATAACCGGATGCTTCTCGGGACCAGGCTGTTCCGGGTCCTCTTTTATTTGCCGACGATGGTCCCGCTCGTCGCGACCGTCCTTATCTGGAACGGTGTGCTCAACGAGCACGTGGGATGGATAAACCTGTCCATCAAGGCCGTGACGGGCCTGAAGGTCACGGGGGTGGAGGGTATCCGTTGGCTCGCGAGCACGCGGCTCATCTACGTTTCCTACACGATGATAGGCCTCTGGGGCTTGGGGAACACCATCCTTATCTTCCTCGCCGGGCTGCAGGGAATCCCAACCGAGCTTTACGAGGCTTCCTTCATCGACGGCGCCAGCGGCTGGCAGCGCCTTTGGGCCATCACCATTCCCATGATGACCCCGGTGCTTTTCTACAACCTGATCACCGGCATCGTCGGCCTCATGCAATACTTCTTGATACCTTTCGTAATCAACCAGGGAAGCGGCTTTCCCGAGGGAATGACCAATTTCCCGATGGTCTATTTTTACCGGCAGTCTTTCTCGTATTTCAATATGGGATACGGCGCCGTGATCGCCTGGCTCATTTTCGCGCTGGGACTATTCTTTACGCTCATCCTCTTCGGAACCTCGAACCGGTGGGTATTCTACGCCGGAGGAAAGGACTGATGGCAAAGAAACTAGACGCGTCGAAGCGCGTCGGCCTTACTGCGCTGACCCTGGCGATTCTCGCGGCGTTCCTCATGCCGCTGGCGTACGGCGTATCCATGTCCCTCAAGACGAAGGAACAGATCGCTTCCCTGAGTCCCTCGCCCTTTCCCCGCTCGCCGGAAACGGTAACGATCGACGGGAAGGAGTGCGACCTGCTCCGGGTCCCGATGGCCGACGGAACGGCGAGGAGCCTCGCCATAGTGAAGAAGGGCCGCGAGTCGTCGGTATTCGCGGACCCCGCGAAGCCCGGCTCCGACCCCTTCGAGTGGGCCGGGTCCTGGCGAACCCTCGAGCCCGTATGGAAGCTGGACCCCCAGTGGGGCAATTTCAGGAAGGCCTGGCAAGCCGTCAAATTCGTGAGCCTCCTCAAGAATACCGCCCTCTATGCCGTGATCACGACGATCGGAACCGTACTCTCCTCTCTCCTCGTCGCGTATGGCTTTGCCCGATACAGTTTTCCCGGAAAGAGGGTCTTTTTCGTCATATTGATTTCGACGATCATATTGCCCTCGGCGGTCACCCTGATCCCGACCTATTCGATGTTCTACAAAATCGGGTGGGTCGGGACCTGGCTGCCCCTGATGGTCCCGCCCTTTTTCGCGAACGCCTACAACGTGTTCCTCCTGAGGCAGTTCATCATGGGTATCCCCCGGGAGATGGACGAGGCGGCGCGCATCGACGGCGCGGGACCCGTGAGGACCCTGTTCTCGGTAATCGTGCCCCAGGCGATACCCGCGATTATCTCGGTGTCGCTCTTCCACTTCTTTTTCGCCTGGAACGATTTTTTCGGCCCGCTCATCTACCTCGCCGGAAAGCCCGAGCTCCAGCCGATCTCGGTCGGGCTCGCGACGTTCAACAACATGTACACGAGCGAGGGGCACCTGATCCAGGCGTCGAGCCTGATCGCCTGCGCGGTCCCGTTCGTGATCTTCTTCGCGGCCCAGCGCTTCTTCATGCAGGGCGTGGTGGTCACCGGGGTGGACAAGTAACGCGCGGCGCGGTCCCGTGGTATAATGGCCGCCGGAGGAATGAACATGAGAAAAAACAGGCAAGTTAAAAAAAACGGATTCCTTGTTTCCCTTTCGGGATTCCTTGCCCTGGCGGCGCTCCTCGCGTCCTGCGGTTCTCCCGCGCCCGTCGCGGGGGGGAAGGTGCCGAGGAACGCGCCCTACAAAAACGCGAGGCTCCCGGTGGAAGAGCGCGTCTCGGACCTGCTTTCGAGAATGACCCTTGAGGAAAAGGTCGGGCAGATGACCCAGATCGAGAAGGGCAGCCTCCGGGGCGGCGACGTGCGGGATCTCTTTCTCGGCAGCGTGCTTTCGGGCGGCGGCGCGAGCCCCTCGAAGAACGACCCCGCCGGCTGGGCCGACATGGTCGACGCCTTCCAGGCGGAAGCCCTGGCTACCCGCCTCGGCATTCCCATGATTTACGGCGTGGATTCCGTGCACGGCCACAACAACCTGAAAAACGCGACCGTGTTTCCCCACAATATAGGACTCGGCGCGGCGAACGACGCTGACCTGGTCCGGCGGATAGGCGTCGCGGCGGCGGAAGAAACCCTCGCGACGGGTATCCCCTGGACCTTCGCCCCCTGCCTCGCGGTCGCGAGGGATCCCCGCTGGGGACGCACCTACGAATCCTTCGGCGAGGACCCGACCCTCGTGTCCGCCCTCGGCGCCGCCTTCGTCGAGGGCTTTCGGTCCGCCGACGGCTCCGCGGGCGCCTCCGTTGGTACCGGCCCGAAGCCCGTCGCCACGGCCAAGCACTTCCTCGGCGACGGCGCGGCGCGCTGGGGCACCTCCACGACGGGCAATTACAAGATCGACCAGGGCGACGCCGCGGGGGACGAAGCGTTCCTGCGCGACGTCCTCTTGCCCCCGTACCGGGCGGCGATCGGCGCCGGCGCGCGCACCGTGATGGTATCCTTCTCGAGCTGGAACGGGGTGAAGATGCACGCACAAAAGGCCCTCGTGACGGATCTACTCAAGGGAGAGCTCGGCTTCGACGGCTTCGTCGTGTCCGATTGGGGCGGCATGGACCAGATCGACGGGGACTACTACAGGGCGATGGTGACCGGGATCAACGCGGGGGTGGACATGAACATGGTCCCCTACGACGCGCGGAAATTCATCCAGGCCGTGACCCGGGCCGTAGCCGCCGGCGACATCCCGCAAGCCAGGATAGACGACGCGGTCCGCCGGATACTCCGGGTCAAGTTCGAAATCGGGCTTTTCGAGAATCCCGCGGCGAACAGGTCCCTTGCTTCGACGATCAGGTCTCCCGGGCATCTCGCCCTCGCGCGCGAGGCCGTCGCGAAAAGCCAGGTAGTCCTCAAGAACGCCCCGTCCGCCAAGGCCGGACCGGCCCTGCCGATCGATCCCGCGTCGGGGCGGCTTTTCGTCGCGGGCGTCTCGGCGGACAACATGGGCATGCAATGCGGCGGCTGGACCATAGACTGGCAGGGAAAGAGCGGCCCCATCGACGAGGGAACCACGATACTGGGCGGCTTCCGCGAGGCCTTCGGCGCAGACCGGGTAACCTACGACGCCTTCGCCCGGTTCGCCGAAGCCGACCGCACGGCCACCTGCGTCGTGGTGGTGGGCGAGCGGCCCTACGCCGAGGGCGTGGGCGACAGCGCGACCATCGCGCTCAATCCCGGGGACGTCGGCACCGTCGAGCGCGCCCGGGAATCCTTTGACCGCGTAGTCCTCGTCATCCTCTCCGGCAGGCCCCTCGTCCTCGGCCCGGCCGCCCTCTCCTGCGACGCGATCGTCGCCTCCTGGCTGCCCGGTACCGAGGGCGCCGGCGTGGCGGACGTCCTTACGGGAAAGGTCGCGCCTACGGGAAAGCTGTCCTTCGACTGGCCCCGCTCGGTCGACCAGCTTCCCCTCGACCGGTTCATTTCGGGCGAGGAAAAACCGCTCTGGCCGGTCGGTACCGGATTGGGATGGTAAGGTGCGTTCGGGAAGAAACCGGGCGGATTGACTTTCAGGCTAAGGTACCCGGGTGACCGAATGCGGGAACCCGGCCGTCGATAGAGCGCCGTCGCCCCGGGAAGCCCCGGAGGCGGCGGCGTATTTTTTTACCTTTTCGCGAGGCTTTCCCCGTCAACGAACGCGACGGGAAAGACGATCTCGCGCCGGGGCAGGTCGGGCTTTTCGATATGGTCCAATAGGATATCCGCCGCGCGCCTTCCCATCTCGGCCAGGGGCTGCTCGTTCGTGGCCATGGAGGGCTCGAACACGATGTCCCGGATGAACCCGTCGAAACCCACGATGGAAATATCCTGGGGGCACCGGATGCCCAGCTCGGGAAGGACCGATAGGACGGCGATCGCCCGGTTGTCGGTGGAACAGAACACGGCGGTGGGCCGCGGGTCGCAGCGGGGATAGGCCTCGCGCACGCTCGACTGCACGCCGGACCGGGTATAGTCGGACCTCCAGACGAGGCGCTCGTCCGCGTCCTTCCCGGTAAGCTCCCGGATGGCCTTCCGGTATCCTCTTTCGCGGTCCGCGATATTCGCGTTGAAAAAGTCGGGGTCGAGCCCGTGAAAGGCGATGACCCGATGGCCCGCCTCCCAGATACGCATCGTGGTCTCGTAGCCCGCCCGCTCGTTGTCCGTGTCTATCCAGGAAAGGTGGTCGTATTCGGGGCGGTCGCCGACCACCACGCAGGGAATGAGCCGCTCCGCGATCTCCCCGCGGAGCTCGCCGGGCATTTTCTTGAGGCCGACGTAAATCATGCCGTCGACCTTTTTTTGCCGGTAGGGGCGGAGGAAGTCGAACTCGGGGTCTTCCTCGCTCATGGGCGACAGGAGAATGTCCTGGTCGCGGTCGTGGCACGCGAGCTCGATGCCCCGAAGGATTCCCATGAGGTAGGCGTTCTCCATGCCCTCGCCGAACCGGGCGGGGGTCATGACGCCGATGGTGTTGTTCCTGCCGCTGTTGAGCGCCTTGCCCGCGTGGCTCGGAAAATACCCGAGCTGCCGGATGGCTTCCTGAACCCGCCGGCGGGTTTCTTCCTTGACGTTTCCCTCGTTGTTCACCACGCGGGAAACGGTTATGAACGAAACGCCGGCAAGCTTGGCCACTTCCTTCTGGGTCGCCACGGCGGGCCCTCCTTGGGTAAGGGAATCCTCGAGGCGCTCAGGAAAAGAGCACGGTCTGGATTCCCCTCGGCGGGCATCGGTACGGCGTCTTTATCCCGCTTTCGGGATCCTCGAGGAGATAAATCATATCAGCCTCGGTACGGTTGCACAAGACGAGGGCCACGGTGCCGTCGGGGTTGCGGAAGGCGGTGGCTTCCATCATGTTCCCCATGCGGCCGTCGACGCAGGCCGGGACCATCCACGAGTCGAGGCTGACCGCCAGGCGGACCGCGCCGGGGCGGATGAACCGGCTGAAGTGGCCGATATACCAGTAGGAGCTCTGGAATTCGAAGGTGCCCGCCACGGTATCGACGAGGACCGGGGCGTCGCAAAAATTGTTCGCGTGGTTCGGCCCTCCCTGGGTATCGAGGGCGACGTTCCAGTCTATCCACGCGGCGCAGCCCGAGTTGAGGTCGTTGATGATATTGTGGGCGTACCGTTCCCCGGTAAACCAGGCGCCCGGGCGGGGCCCGCCCTCGACGCAGCCCTCGGTAAAGACGAGGAGCTTTTCCGGGTACCGTTCGGCGATCCAGGCGACGTTGTCGTATTGGTCGCCGGAATACCAGTGGAAGGCCGCCCCCCCGACGTAGCTGTCGGCGCCGGGCACGGCCATGCTTTCCTCGAAGCGGTCCTTCAGCCTGTCCCGGTTATGGTCCCACACGAGGATCGGGATATCGTACCCCGCCTTTTCCAGTTCCGGCCCGAGGTGGCTCACCGCGAATTCCGCCTCCTCCGCGCCGGTCCACCGGCAGGAATCCCAGGTTTGGGTCGCCTCCGGCTCGTTTTGCACGCTCATGCTCCAGACCGGGATTCCCAGCTTGGCCAGTTCGTCCACGAAGCGGCGGAGGTAGCGCGCCCAGAGCCCGAGGTAGCCCGGCAAAAGCCTGCCGCCGTGATTCATGTCGCCGTTGTCCTTCATCCACGCGGGAGGGCTCCAAGGGGAGACCATGAGGCGGAGCGAGCCGCCCGCGGCTTGCATCGCGTCCTTGATCAGGGGAATTTGATAGGCGAGGGGACGCTCCATCGAAAAGGATTCCAGCGTCTCGTCCTTCCCGCTTACGCATGCCCAGTTTTCGAGGGAAAAGTCGCAGCTGTTCACGTGGGTCCGCGCCAGGACGTAGCCGTTCCCGCTCTCGGGGTCGAAAAAGGCGCGGAGAACGTCCCGCCGCCCGTCGGGATCGAGAAACCCCAGGACGAAGCCGGAAGATTCCGTCAGCGCGCCGCCGAAGCCCTGGAAGGTTTGTCCCGATTTATCAGGGTCTATTTTGACGATGCACGAGGGGAGGGCGGGATTCTCGATCTCCCGCTCTTTGGGATCGAGTTTCGCGAGTCTGGAATCGGTATCTTTCGCGGTTTCGTAAATTTGGGTGGCTTTCATGGTTGCTCCTCGGTATGTTTACGCAAACAATTATATCGGACAACGCGACATCCTACAAGTGTAAATTGTTCGGATTTGTCGTCGCGTGTCTCGGAAAGGCTTATTTCACGAGGCTGGAAACCAGGGCGGGCACGGCGATAAAGTTGCCGATCGCCCCGCCGAGACTCGAAAGGAAGAAGATGAGAAGGACATGGGAAATCCGGTTGCGGTAAAAGCCCTTCACCGAGCCGACGTCGTTCATCAGGTGCTCCATGTCCCTGACCCGAGGCTTTTTCACCCATGCCTGGGTGAGTCCCGAAAGGATTCCCACGGCCATGAAGGGATTTATCGTCGCGACGGGGGCCCCGACGAAGGCGATTATGACCGACAGGGGATGCCCGAGGGCGACCACGGTGCCGAGGGCGGCAAGGCTGCCGTTCCAGAGGAGCCAGCGGACGAGCATGCCGAAGGAGGTAACGGCGCCGCCGGTGAAAAACCCCGCCGCGAGGAGGCCCACGATCAGCGCGGGGAAGAGCAGTCCCGCGACCTTGGAGCCGAGGGTTTTCGGGGGCACCGAGGCGATATCCGTGACGTCGGGCGACTTGGCTCCCGCGGCAAGCTCGCGGAGATAGGCTTCCGTGCCCGGCAGGTGGCCCGCGCCGAGGATCGCGACGGACTTCGCGCCCCCGGCCGCCCATATCTTGCTCGCGAGGTAGCGGTCCCTCTCGTCGATGAGCACTTCCTTCACGGTCGGCAGGTAACCGGCGAGCTCGGACATCATGGCGTCCATGGCTCCCTGGTCCTTGAGGTTCTCGATCTCGCTTTCCTCGATCTTCTCGTCGCTGAAGGCGCTCGCGAGGAGCGTCGCGAGAAGCTTGGCCTTTCCCCATAGGTTGTTCTTGGCCCAGGCCCGCTGGAGGGTCACGTGGATAGGACGGTCCACGAGGGCGGTCGGAATTCCTGCCTCCTTGGCCGCTTCCACGGAAGCCTTCATTTCGTCGCCGGGCTTCACGCCCATGTCGGCCCCGATCCGCTTCTGGAACGTGGAGAGCACGAGGTTCGCGATGAGCAGGAAGCCCTTGCCTTCCCGGAGCACCTTGCTGATGTCGAGTTCCTGCCAGCCCTTCTCGTTGGCAAGGGATTGCATGCGTCCCTCGTCGAGTTCCACGCATACCATGTCGGGAGTCTCGTCCCGAATCGTTCCGGTGGCCTCTTCGATGCTTTCGCGGGAAACGTGCGCCGTTCCCACGAGGATTATTTCCCGGTTATCGAGGCTAATCCGCCTCACTGTCTGTTTCATTCAAGCTCCTCGGGGCGTCATCGGCTGTCCGTAGTTCAGCGGCCCTCGTTTTCTGTTTACCGATCTCCGCGGCGAGCGACGCGAGCAGCGCGTCGGGCCCCGGGTAATCCGCCGGGCGTATGTAGCCGCCGGCCATGTGCGGGTGACCGCCTCCCGCGCCGATTCCCCGCAAAACCTTGCGGAGCGCGTGGCCGGCGTCGGGAAAGCCCGAGCGGGACCTCGCGGAAAGGCGGTATTCCCCGCCCATCACCTCGATCACGACGACGAAGTCTATTTCGCGCAAGCGTAGCAGAAAATCGGCCAGTACGGAAAGTAGTTCCTGCACGCAATCGCCGGGAACCTCGACGAGGAGAATCCCCCCGGAAATCCGGAAATCCCGGAAGGCGGCGCCGATGTTGGCGAGCTGGTCCACGCTGAGGGAGGTACGCACCACGTCCCGGGCGAGTTCGGGGTTCCCCACCGGGAACAGCGCGTAATGGGCGTCCAGGTCGAGGCGGCTGGTGTGCCGGGAAAGGAAATCCGTGTCGAGCTGTATGCCCGCCAGGAGGGCTGTCGCGGTGGTCCCGTCGGGTACCTCGTCCCGTTCCTGCCAGTAGGACCACACGATCGCGGAACAGGATCCCACGTCGGTCCGCACGTCGGCGAAGGGACACTCGATTTTCTTCCATATGGGATGGTGGTCCACCACGCCGACGAGCTCGCCCGCGACCTCGCGGATGGTGCCCGAAAAGGGCGAGCCGTCCACCGCCACGGTTTGCCATTCTTCCCCGACGGCCCGCTCGAAGGGAACCGGCTCGATCCCGAGGGTCTCGATCATCGTGGAAAGCGATATACCCTGGACGGGCCCCCCCCAGGTTATCTCCGCGCGGAAACCCGCGCGCCCGAACAGGCCCCGCAATCCGTAGGCGGCGCCCACGGCGTCGTGGTCGGGAAAATCGTGGGTTTGCACCAGCACCGGCTTCGAGGAATCGAGCAGGCCGACGAGTTCCGCGAATCGGCGGGTCATCCTTGTTCCGACTCTCCCAGGGCGTCGAGGGCCCACTTGCTCAGGCGGTACTCGAAAAATCCCGGGTTGTTCGCGGAAAGCACCTCCACGTAATATTTCTGGGCGACTGCCTTGTTCGCGAAAAGGTCGAAATAGACCGCGGTGTAGAAGAGGAACCGGCTCCTGGTGGTCGCGTTCTTTTCCTTCATGATGCGGTTGATCACGTCGGCGTCGCCGGACCTGTCCACGAAGAGGCGGCAGAGGAAGTATTCGGTGGTGTTCCGGTCGAGGGTCGTGATGAACTTGGCCATGAAGGCCTTCGACTCGGCGTCGTGGCCGGCGCGGTAGCGCGAGACGGTATACATGAGCGCGTAATAGGCGCTTTTCGGGTTGTACTTGAGGGCGGAGGAGAAGGCTTCCCCCGCGCCCTCGTAATCGCCCTTGCCCCATAGGAGAATGCCGAGGCCCTCGGCGGCGTAATAGTATTGGGGGTACACGCGAATCACGTTCCGGTAGTCGGAAATGGCGCCGTCGACGTCCCCGAGTTCGTCCCGGAGCCCCGCGCGGTATATGTAGGCGAGGTATTGGTCCGGGCCGAGCCCTATCGCCTTTCCGAAGGCGTCGACGGCCTCCGCGCGGCGCGACGTCGGCAGGAGGTAATTGCCGTAATCGACCCACTGGCCGTACACCGTCGGGTCGATCTCGTTCGCCTTCTCGATATCCGCGATCGCCGAGGGCTGGTCGCCGAGCTCGGATTCGACCCGGGCGCGCTCCGCCCAGAGGGACGAGTAGCCCGGTTCCTTGCCGATCGCGAGGTTCAGCGTATCCCGGGCCTTGTCGAGCTCGTTCGTCATGTAATACACCCGGGAAAGTCCGAGGATCGCGTCGACGTTGTCGGGGTCGCTCGCCATGGCCTTGAGGAAATTGGTTTTCGCGAGGGGATAGTTCTTTCTCCGCGCCAGGTCGATCCCGAGGTCGGTGAGGGCGGGGGAGTTGTTCGGGTCGATTTTCACGACGCGATTGAGGTAGGTAAGGCGCTTCGAGGAGTCGTTCGCGGCGGTGGCGATCATCGCGCCGGCATAGAGCACGTCGGTATCCTCGGGGAAGGCGGCTTCAAGCTCTGCCTGGAGTTCCTTCGCCCCGGCGAGGTCGCCGGAGGACACGAGGACCGAGAGGAGGAGCTTCTTCATTTCCGGCTTTTCCGCTTCGCCGGCGGGCATGGAATCGAAGAGCGCGAGGGCGCCCCCGAAATCCCGGGCGCGGAGCTTGGCCGCGAGGCTTTCCGCGAAGGAAACCGAAGTCCACTTCGGCGCTTCCGGCGGCGTCGTCGGCTCCTCCTGCGCGGGCTTTTCCGCCGTCGCGGCGGGGGCCGTATCCGAAGGGGAGTTCGCCGGCGGCGTCGAGCCGCAGGAGGCTATAAGTAGGGATATGGCGACGAGGGCCGTCGATCCCCCGAAGGCGTTACGTTTCATGCTGACCTCTCAAACCGTTGATTTTGTTCCATGCTTTGGCTACACTCTTTTCCGATGATGAAACACGTTACGCGCAGGGTATTTTTCCTGATCGCGCTCTATCTCTGTATAATATTCGGCATCTTCTTCCTTCAGTTTACCAAAGGCGGGGCATTCTCCCTGTCTTTGGGCTCCATGCTCGTCTCGGGCTCGCGGGCAGTCGATTCCGACGGGGCGGAGCGGCCCGAGTTGCCCCTCCATATCGGGACGAACGGGATCGACGTATTCTTCGACTCCGAGCACTCCCTTACGGCGTGGACGGGGGAGAAAACGTCGGTTGCCCTGGACGTCACGGGGTTTTCCGAGAGGGATTCCGGCTTCGCCGTCACCTTCGAGGGCGGCGTGGCCCTGTATTTCCGGGCCGATCGCCGGGGCGATTCCGAGGTGCTCGAAATCTCGTCGACCATTCCCCGGAATTACCTTCGCGTTTCGGTGCCCTACAAGATCGCCCGGAGCGCGAGGCTCGAAAAAAAGGATTCCCTTACCCTCGTCGCGACGGGCAAGTCCCGGTTCTCCTTTTCCCAGCCCCAGTCCTTCTCGTCGGGCGCGCTCCAGAGGCTGGACATTTCCCGCGCCGCCCCGACAGTGTACTATCAAACTTGGCGGCCTGCAAAGGGCCTCGTGATCGCGGACCTCGCCTCTATGGCCGGGGCCTCGGACCGGGCGTTCCAGGCCGCGACCGAGCGCTTCGCCGCGGCGGCCCTCGCTTCCTTCCGCGAGGCGATCAACGGCGGAACCTATAACGAGGCCCTGGTGGCCGATTACGTCGCGGAAATGGGCCGGGTGGGCATGTACCGGAGCGCCCTCGAGGCGATACCCGCCGACTGGAGCGCCGGGGCCGCCCGGACCTGGCGAAGCTCCCCCTTCCTCGACCACCTCGAAAAAACCTGGGCGCCCTTTACCGCGGAAGAGCGGAACGAGCGTTCCCGCCTCGCGCGGCTCCTGTCGGAACGGGACCCCGCCTTCTTCGAATTCCCCTCGGTCATCCCCTACCTGGTGGACCGGGGCAGTTCCGTCCTTCTCGACGACGTGGCGAAGATGGTCGCGGGCGTCGACATGGATTCAGTCACGGCCGTCCAGGCCGCGGGAATCCTCGAGGCCATCCTCGACGCGCCCTCTTCGGCGCCCTCGATCGCCGCTACCTTAAGTCCCCTGGCCGAGGCATGCGAACGGAAACTGAAGGCCTCGCTCTGGCGGGTGCAGGACTTCCTTTACCTGAGCGACGACGGGAACGCGGTCGACGCCGGGGCTACCTTCCGCGTCGCCTCGGTGCTCCGCCGTTACGGCTCCTCTGCTTCCGGAGACGCGGGCTGGAAATCGGCGGGCAATCTCCTCGTCACCACGCTTCTCGATTTCGCCCAGGATCGCGCCGAGCTTCCGTCCCGCTTTACCCTTTCGGGGACCGCCGAGGAAAAAACCGGCGTCGTCGCGAAACCCGACCGGATACTCGCTCCTTCCGAGGTCTATCCCCTCGTCATGTCCTGGAACCCCTGGCTGCCCCATGCCGTTTCCTTCGCCTCCATGGGCGAGAGCGGGTTGTGGGCATGGACGAGTTCCGGTTCCGTCTCGGTCTCCCGCCCGGAAACGGGGGCGCTCAAGATTGTCACGCGGTTCGCCCAGGGCGAAACCCATTACATGGTCATTCGCGGGGTGAAACCCTTCTATCGGATTCAGATTTACGGGATGGATTTCCGGACGGATCCCCGGTTCGAGAGCTATAATTCCTCCGGATACCGGTACAACGAGGAAAACGAGACGCTGTATCTCAAGATGAGGCACAAGAGCGAGTACGAGGATATAACCATCTGGTTCGGCGCCCCGACGGCGACGCCCGCTACCCCGGTCGCGCCGGAAGAAGGCGGCGCAACCGTCGAGGGAGCCGCGGCCCCGGCGGGCTCCCCGCCCGCCGTTCCCGCCGCCTCGGCAGCCGTTTCTCCCGCGTCCGCCCCCACGGTCCGGTAAGGTCCCGTCGGCGGGCGCGTTACCGCCCGGTCAGATCTGGCCGGCGGCTTCCATAATCTGGTCCAGTTCTTCCTGGGTATCGCAGACGAGACTCGCGGCGAAATACAGCGCGATTGCCGATTCGGTCGTGAGCGACCCCATCGGGACGGCCCCTTCGCGCCACATGCGCCTCGCGGTGGAATAACCCGAAAAATCGACGACGCTTTCCTGCTGGGACGTGCAGTAGAAGCGGCAATTGCGCTTTCGGCCCTGGATGAGAAGGCTCTTCAGGGAATAGGGCGTTTCCTTCATGCTTCCCGTGCCCTTCTCGTAAAGCTCAAGGAAAAAGCACGAAACCCCCGCCTCGGTGAGGGGCAGAATCCGGTCGGCCCTCATGCCGGGGAATACCCGGGCGAGGAACATGCGGTCCGCGGCGTCCGAGAGGAGCTGGCGGATTACGTAGCGGTCCGCGTCCCCGTAGTCGGTCATGAGGCCGCTCCCGGTAAACGCCGGCTCGCCCATGTTCCAGTTCGTGAACCCGGCCCCGGAGGGACGGGAAAATTTCAGGTTGAGGGGCGAAAGTACGCGATCCCCGAACACGACGTACACGCCCTTCTCCTTTTCCATCGCGAGGCCTATCGCTCGGTTAAGGTTGCCCCGCGCCTCGTCCTGGGCGTCGGAGGGGTCGTCTCCCGGGGGCGTATTCGACGCGGTGAGCACGATGGGCACCGGGGCGTCGCCGAAGAGCCAGTAAATTAGCGGCGCGGTGTAGGAAAGGGTGTCGGTGCCGTGGGTGATGACGACGCCGTTTACGGTGCCCGCGGCCATCGCGTCGGCGACGGCCTTCACGAGGGCCGCCCAGTCCGCGGGCTGGATCTCCTCGCTGAGAAGGCGCTCGGTGGGAATGCTCGTGATAGTGATCGCGGTGGAGGCGAACTCGTCCGAGATCATCGTCTTGAGGACCTTTTCGTCCCCCGCGGAGATTTCCCCGTCCACGATGTTCCCGGAGATGGTTCCGCCCATGGCGAGCACCCGGATAATACTTATCTTGAGCTCGTCTTTGAGCAGATCCTTCACCAACGTCGGGTCGGCGAGTCCTCGCGTCTTTTTCATCACGACTCCTGTCAGGAATTCCAGCGGCGCCATGTCGCCGTCCCGAAGCCGGGCGGATTCCTGCGGGTTTTCCTCCACGGTCTCGGCGACGATCGCGCGTAGCGCCTCGCTGTCCCCTATCTGGCTCCAGTCCCTTTCCTTTATGAGTTCAGCCGGGTCCCTGTCGGTTTCCGCGACCGCGTGGATCAGCTGCTTCGCGATGTTGCTGTTGATGGCGTGATCCTTGAACAGCCCGAGTATCTGGGCGAACCGTCGCGGCGAAAGCGGGGATTCCTGTATCGACTGCCCGCTCTTGCGAAGGTAGCCGGTAACCTCGGACATGAGCCAGTGGGCGGCTTCCATGGGGTCGGCTCCCGCCTTGATCGTGTCCTCGAAGAAGTCCGCCCGGGATTTCTCGTCGCAGATGAACTCCGCCCGGGAGCGGGCGATTCCCCATGCCGCGATAAAGCGGTTCTGCCGCTCCGAGGGATGCTCGATCGCCGAGGCGCGAAGCTCCGCGAGAATCGCCGGCGGGCACTTGAAGTCGCCGGCGATGCCGAGGGGGCTCGTCTCGAGGGCCGAAACCGATTCGCGGCTCTGGTAATACTCGGTCCTCTCCTGCCGCTCGTTCCAGAGCCGGCTTTCGGAGGTTACTTCCCCGCCGGAGGTCAGGATGTCCTCCTGACGGTGAAGTTCGGCGTTTATGGCCTTGCGGACGAAATTGTAGGAATTGAGGTTCCGGAGCTTCACGAAATACGAGGGCTTTTCCGGGTAGCGGGCGAGGGACACGTAGGCGTTGCAGCGGATGGCGGCGTCGATCGGGGCCCCGTGGAGGATCCCCATGTACTGAATGCGGCGGGCGAGCTCGTCGAGGAATATTTCGGCTTCCTCGCCCAGCTCTATGTCGCTCATGGTTCGGATGCGGATATTCGGCGCCCCGGCCTGGGAGTAGTCCATTTGCGTCTCGCCGTTATGGTGGGTCAGGCGGCCCGCGTATTCCTCGATGCGCACTTCCTGGATCCTGATCCTCTTCTTGCGCCGGTGAAATTCAATATCCATGAAGCCTTCGGTGCCGATTTTAACGGAGGCCCCGGAAAGGCTGTATTTTTCGGGAAGCGAGGGGCTGCCTTTGGGGAGGTCGTAGGGCGCGCGGTCCGCGAGGGTGCAGTCCAGGGCGTGGGCCAAGGTGTACGCGAGGCGGGCCGCCTTCGGGTTCACGACGGGATTCGCGTTCGCTTCCCGGCGGCAAACGGGGCAGTTCCCCGCGTGGTTTCCGATAAAACACGAACAGAAAGCCTTCTCTTTCGAGGAAAGCAGGATTCGCGCTTCCAAAAAAACGTGGGATTGATACATCATCCCCTCCAAGTCTCGAAATTTACGCCCTAAGTATATAATTTTATATGCAAATATGGTATACTTAAAAATTGACACGGCATACAAAAAAAGCCAAAAAGGGACCGTCACGCGAGCCGAATTCATCCAAAAATCAGGGCACAGCGGGGGCGATCAACGAGCCGACAAGTCAGGTTGGCGACGTCTCAAGGAGCATACGTGAACAAGCGAGATTTTCCCAAGGTTCATTTCTACGACCAGGATTTCGTTGATATATATGATCGAAGTTGGGCCTGGATACAGGATTATTGGGTTACTCCCGACGTGAAAGGCCTGTCGCCCGAGGGCTATTTTATCTATCCGGAGGGAGAGGTCTCGATTTTAAACCAGTTCGAGACCATCTTTTCCTCCTTCTTTTTCGTGTACTCCAACCGAAATTACCACGCGAACCAGAGCCTCGACTTTTTCTACGAGCATCAGGAAGAGTCCGGCGCTATTCGCTGGAAATACGACCTGCTCGCCGGCGACCCCGTGCTCTCGAAGGAGAATCCCGAGGGCATCGGCATGCCCCTATTTGCCTGGGCGGAGTTCAACCTCTTCCACAAGTCGGCGAACAAGAAACGCATCAAGGACATAATGCCCGTGCTCCAGCGCTACATGAGCTGGATCGACGCGTCCTTCAAGCGGGAGAACGGCCTGTATCAGGTGCCCCTCGCCGCGACGACCATGGTCAACTCCCCCCGGGACAAGGCGGCGTATCTCGTGGACTTCAATACGGCCCTCGCGATCAACGCCCTCTACATGTCGGCCCTCGGCGACATCCTCAACGACAAGGACCTGAGCTTCCAGTACAAGCGCATGTACTTCTCGCTCAAGACCCGCATCAATTCCCACATGTGGGACAACGAGACCGGCTTCTACCACGATATCGACGCGGAAGAAAAGCGCCTTCCCCAAAAGACCATCGCGGGCTTCTGGCCCCTCCTCGCGGAAATCCCGAACGAGGACAAAGCCGAGCGGCTCATCGCGCACCTCCAGAACCCCAAGACCTTCGGCGTCGACCACCCCTTTCCCTCGCTCTCCGCGGACGATCCCGACTACGACGAGCGGGGCCTGGGGTACCGTGGCAGCGTGTTCGCGCCCTTCACCTTCATGGTCGTGAAGGGACTCGAGAAGTACAACCGCTGGGACCTTGCCCGGGAATGCACGATCCGCCACCTCTACTACGTCCTCGACGCCCTCTCCCCGAACGGGGAGCATAACAAGGGCCATCTTTGGGAGGCGTATCTCCCGCAAAAGGAAGGCCCCGCCCTGTGGCCCGAGCGGGAGAATTTTCCCCGCAGGCAGTACCTGCCCTATACCGGCCTTTCCACCATCGCGCTCATGATCGAGAACATCATCGGCCTTTCCATCAGCCTTCCCCGGAAGACCGTCGACTGGATCATCCCGAACCTCGAGGTGATGGGCATCGAGAACCTGAGCCTCAAACGGAACCTCATCACCATACTCTCGAACAAGAGCCAGCGCGGTTGGGAAATCCACATGGAAAGCGAGAAGCTCTACTATTTCACGATAAATATCCTCGGCCAAAAAAAGAAGACCCTACCGATCCCTTCCGGCAAGTGCTCGATGCTGATCGACAAGCTCTGAGACCATGACCCGTCATGCCCACGCCCGGCTCGAGGCGGTAATCGAAATCGGTTCAACCGGCCTCCGGCTCCTGGTCGCCGAAATTTCCGCCGCTTCGGGCCCGTCGGGCCACGTGGGATGGACGGTCATCGACCGGGCCGAGCGCGCCCTTGCCCTCGGGCGCGACGTATTCGCCTCGGGCAGCATTTCGAGGGAATCGCTCCTTCAGTGCCTCGGGATCCTCAACCGGTACCGCGAGATCCTCGACGGGTGGAAGATCGAGCCCGACCACGTGACCGTGATCGCCACGAGCGCGATCCGGGAGGCGAAAAACCGCGACGCGATCCTGGACCGGGTGGCCGTCAAGACCGGTTTCCGCGTGCGCGTCGCCGACGGCATCGAGGAGAACCGGCTCATGTACCTCGCCGTCGAATACGCCCTCCGGGACGCCCCCGCGAGGGTATCGAAGGCGAACTCGATCGTCATGGACGTTGGGGGCGGGTCGACCGAGATCATGCTCCTCCAGAAGGGGAAAATGGTCGCCGCCCACAGCTTCCGCATGGGCACGGTGATAATCGAGGAACAGGTAAAGGCGATGCGCGGCTCCGTGAAGGACATGCGCCGCTTCCTCGGCGAATACATCCGCACAACCGGGGAGCGCCTGAACAACGAGCTCCGCCTCGACCTCGTGAAGCAGCTCATCGCGATCGGGAACGACGCGAGGCTCGTCGCCCGCACGATCGGGACCCAGGTCTCGGACCTCTACGCCGAGATCGGGAGGGAGGATTTCATATCCTTCGAGACCGAGATCGGCGGGCTCGGTGTGGACGAGATCGTCCAGCGGTACCGCCTCAGCTACGGCGAGGCGGAAACCCTCGGCCCCGGGCTTCTCGCCTACCGGTTCTTCCTCGAGATCACCAACGCGGAAACGGTCATCGTGCCGAACCTCTCGATCCGGGAGGGCGTGGTTATCTCCCGGCTCGCCGGGGCGGAGCATCTCGTCCGCGAGGACTTTTACAGCCAGGTCATCGCCTCGGCGATGACCCTCGGTAAAAAATTCCAGTACGACGAGGAACACTCCCGCTACGTTACCCGGATCGCCCTCAAGCTCTTCGACTGCCTCGAGGACGAGCTGGGACTCGACAGGCACGCCCGGCTCATCCTGGAGGTCGCGGCGATCCTCCACGACATCGGTACCTTCGTCCGGGGCGTCGACCACCACATTCACAGCCAGTACATCGTCATGCATTCGGATATCTTCGGGCTCAACAAGGAAGACATAAACATCCTTTCCAACGTGGTGCGCTACCACCGCTCGGAGCTCCCGAATCCCTCCCATCCGGCCTACGCGGCCCTGCCCCGGACCGACCGGACGATGGTGCTGAAGCTCTCCTCCATCCTCCGGGTCGCCGACGCCCTCGACCGCGGGCACTCCCAGCATATCGAGGACTTCGACCTGGAGCTGACGAAGGATACCTTCTTCCTCAGGGCGAAAGGAACCCACGACGTTACCCTCGAGCGCGTCGCGCTGGAGGAAAAGGCCGACCTGTTCGAGGAGCTGTTCGGGTATCGGCTTATCATGGTATGAGGTAACCGGACATGATCGAAGTACCGACGAAGATGTTCAATCGGGAGCTTTCCTGGATCGAATTCAACGCGCGCGTCCTGGACGAGGCGCTTCGCCCCGAGGTTCCCATCCTCGAGCGGCTCCGCTTTCTCACGATCGTTTCCTCCAATTTCGACGAGTTCTTCATGGTGCGCGTCGCCTCGCTGAAGGAGCAATGCCTCAGGGCTCCCGAGTCCTGCGATTCCACGGGCCTTTCCGCCCGCGAGCAGCTGGACCGTCTTTCCTCCCGGGTCCACGAGCTCGTCGACGTGCAGTTCCGCTGCCTGCGGGAGGAAATCCTTCCCGGCCTCGAGCGGGAAGGGCTGGTGTACGTCTCCCCGTCGAAGTTCACCCCGTCCCAACTGCGGTACCTCGACGCCTATTTCATGAGCGAGGTGTTCCCGCTCCTGACCCCGCTCCGCACGAACGGGGAGAAGGCCTTCCCTAGCATCGGCAACCTGCGCCTCCACGCCGCCTTCCTGCTCCGCAGTTCCATCTCGATGCCGACCGGTCCCCTGGCCGAATTCCTCGAGACCGCGGGCATCCTGTCCGCCCCGGCGGCCCTTGAAGGCGAGGGATCGAAGCCCCCTCTGGCGGTCGTGCAGATACCGGCGAGCATCCCCCGGGTCGTGTGGCTTCCCGACGAGGGCGGCAAGCGCTGGTTCACCCTGCTCGACGACGTGGTCCGGAGCTTCGGCCAGCGCCTCTTCCCCGGCTTCACGATCGAGGAGAGCCTCCTTTTCAAGGTGGCCCGCGACGCCGACCGCGCGGTCGACGAGGAGCGGGACGACGACTTCATCGCGGCGATCCAGGAAGTGCTCGCCTCCCGCCAGTCTTCCGTGCCCGTACGCCTCCTATGCACCGGCGAAAGCCCGACGATTCTCGAGACGCTCAAGGAAAGCATGGGCCTCGGGGAAGAAGACGTGTATCACGTGCCCGGCCCCATCGACCTTCCGACCCTGATCGAGCTCGCGAACGTCGAGGGCTTCGACCGCCTGCGAAACCCGCCCTGGCGGAGCTTTTGGCCGGTCGACCTTCCCTCGGACGCCCCGCTCTGGGACGAGCTCAAGCGCACCGACGTGCTCCTTCACGTGCCCTACCAATCTTACGAGCCGGTGCTCCGCTTCCTGAACGACGCGGCGGACGATCCCTCGGTTCTCGCGGTCAAGATGACCCTCTACCGCACGAGCGGAGACTCGCCGATCATCCGCGCCCTGGAGAGGGCGGCGAGACAGGGCAAGCACGTCACCGTGTTCGTTGAGCTCAAGGCCCGGTTCGACGAGGAGCGGAACATTTCCTGGGTGCATCGGCTGGAAAAGGCGGGCATAATCGTGGTCTACGGGATCGCGCGGCTCAAGGTCCACGCGAAGGTCCTGCTCGTGGTCCGCCGCGAGACCGAGGGCATCCGGCGCTACGTGCACCTGTCCACCGGAAACTACAACGACCGTACCGCGCGCTTTTACGTGGACATGTCCCTCTTCACGACGAACGAGGAAATCGCCAACGACGCCACGGTCTTCTTCAACATGATTTCCGGGTACTCGGCGATCATGAACACCAAGCGGCTCGTCATGGCGCCCATCGACATGAAACCGCGGCTTTTGGCGATGATCGAGCGGGAAATCGATCGTTCCACGCCCGAGAGCCCGGGGCGGATCATGGCGAAAATGAACAGCCTCGCCGACGAGGAAATCATCGCGGCGCTCTACCGCGCCAGCGCGGCGGGCGTGAAGGTCCTCCTGAACGTGCGCGGGGTATGCATGCTCGTGCCCGGCGTCGGGGGACTGAGCGAGAACATTACCGTCGTGAGCGTGATCGACCGTTTCCTCGAGCATACCCGCGTATTCTGCTTCGAGAATTCGGGTGCCAACGAGGTCTGGCTCTCGAGCGCCGACTGGATGTCGAGAAACCTGGACCGCCGGGTCGAGCTGATGTTCCCGATCCTGCAGGAATCGATCCGCAGGACCGTACGCGACGTGCTGCAGCTCTACTTCACGGACAACGTTAAGTCGCATTACCTTCAGCGCGACGGCAGCTGGCTTCGCCGCGAGAGGGTGGACGGGGAACGGTCGGTGAGGATTCAGGAAGTCCTGTACGAGACGGAACGGAAACGGACGGAGCTCTTCGAAAAGGAGCCCCAGCGGGAGTTTAACGTCCGGAGGAATTGACCTAAGGTTACTTGCCGATAAGCCCGTAAATCCTGTCGAGATCGTCGCGGGAATAGAACGATATCTCTATGGATCCCCGGCTCATGGAGCCCTTCACGACGACCTTGGTGCCGAGCGCGTCGATGAAGCGCTGCTCGAGGCTTCGCAGCTCTATGTCCTTGACGGCGTCGGCGTCTTTTTTCTTCGCCTGCGCGGGGGCGTTCGCGCCCGCCCGGCTCCCGCCGTTGAGCTCCGCCGCCATGCGCTCCGTGTCCCGGACCGAGAGCCCGTTCCCCACGATCCTGCCGAAAAGTATCCGCTGGTCCGCGGGGTTCAGCACCGACAGGATGGCCCGCGCGTGGCCGCTCGTGATCTGGCCCGAGGCGAGGGAGGACTGCATGTCCTCCGGCAGCTTAAGGAGCCGGAGGGCGTTCGCGACGGTCGATCGGTTTTTGCCGACCCTGGCGGCCGCCTCTTCCTGGCTCAGGTTACCGAGGGTCATGAGCTTGTGGTAGGCCTGGGCTTCCTCGACGGGATTGAGGTTTTCGCGCTGGATGTTCTCGATGAGCGCGACCTCGAGCTTCCTGCCGTCGGAGAATTTCTTGACGATGACGGGGACGGCCGAAAGGCCCGCGAGCCGCGCGGCCCGGGTACGGCGCTCCCCGGCGATGATGAAGTAGGTGCCGTCGCCGGCTTCCTCGACGATGATGGGCTGGATTATCCCGTGCTCCCGTATAGAATCGGCGAGCTCGCGAAGGGCTTCCTCGTCGAATTCGCGCCGGGGCTGGTGGGGGTTGGGCTTTAAAAGGGAGGGGTTCACGAAA
This sequence comes from Spirochaetales bacterium, assembly GCA_003245785.1. Taxonomy (GTDB): domain Bacteria; phylum Spirochaetota; class Spirochaetia; order Treponematales; family Treponemataceae; genus Teretinema. The sequence continues at coordinate 22,271 of QKCE01000351.1, forward strand.
AGTTCGGTGCCGACGCCCCTCGGCGCCGCGTTATCCTGGGTCGAATCCCGCTCGGAAGCGTCGGATTCCTCGAGCAATGCCCCGAGTCCGCGCCCTAAGCCTCCGGTTTTAGCCACGTTCAATCACCTCTTTCGCGAGTTTTTCATAGCTCCGCGCGCCGACGCATTGGGCGTCGTACCTGCAGATGGGAAGCCCGTGGGACGGGGCCTCCGAAAGCCTCACGTTTCTCGGTATGATCGTGGTAAACACGCGGTCCTTAAAATAGGAAGTTACCTGCTGCACCACGTCCTGCGCGAGCTTGGTGCGCGAATCGAACATGGTGAAGAAGATGCCGCCGATATCGAGGTCCGGGTTCAGCGTCTTTTGGACGCGCTTTACCGTCTGGAGGAGCAACGTCAGCCCTTCGAGCGCGAAATACTCGCACTGTAGCGGGATGAGCACGCCGTCAGAGGCCACGAGACCGTTCAGGGTCAGGATGCCGAGGGACGGCGGGCAGTCTATGAGAATGTAATCGTAGGCGTTTTTTACCGGTTCCAGGGCGTTTTTCAGGTAAAACTCGCGCTTTTCCTGGTCGACGAGCTCGATGGCGGCGCCCGAAAGGTCGATTGACGCGGGGATAATCGACAGACCCGGGATGGCCGAGGCGCGGATTACCGAGGCGATGGGCGCGGAACCTGCCAGGAGGTCGTAGACCGTGGGCTTTTCCCTGTCCACGCCGACGCCGGAGGTCATGTTCCCCTGGGAATCGAAGTCGACGAGAAGGGTTTTCTTTCCGGCCAGGGCGAGATAGGCGCCGATATTTATCGCGGAAGTGGTCTTTCCCACGCCGCCTTTCTGGTTTACAAAAACGTAGGTTTTCCCCATAGATCCACCATTATATATGATAATCCGGCTTTATGTAAGGCGTATCGGGGGAATGGCCGCCGCCGGCGTCATTCGGTCCCGCGGCGGCTCGCGGTTTATCGGTCGCGGACGGGAAGGGGATTGTAATGGATCCCGATATCGTACACGTCGGTATGTTCGCGTTTTTTGAGGAAACCCACCACCAGATAGGTCAGGGGGGTGAACGCCGTCTCGATGACGGTCTTGAAAAGGTAGTTGGACAGGGCCATGACCACGAGCACTCCCGTCGGGTAGAGTCCGGCGAAGGCGATCGCGACGAATACCGCGCTGTCGAGGAACTCTCCGATCAGGGTAGAGCCGATCGTCCTCGTCCAGAGCATGCGCCCGTTCATCAGCACCTTCATCTTCGACAGAACGACCGAGTTCGACCATTCGCCGAGGAAATATGCAACGATGCTGCCGAGGGCGATACGGGGCATCTGCATGAGGATGTTGTCGTAGTCTCCCTGGAGGGTCCAGCTCGGGTCGCCGGGCAGCATGCCGATGACCCAAATGTTGAGGCTCATCAGGACGAGCATCGCGAGGCCGGTCCAGATGACCTTGCGGGACTCGCGGTAGCCGTACACCTCGGTGAGCACGTCGCCGAAGATGTAGGAAAGGGGAAAGAGGAGCGTCCCTCCGTCAAAGACGAAGGGGCCGATGCTGACCATCTTCGCGGCGAGGATGTTCGACAGAATGAGGATCCCGACAAAGAGTCCGGTGATTACCGGCAAGAAACGGGTTCCGCGCGGGGCGGTTTCTTGGGCGAGGTGGGAGCCGCCGTCGGCGCCCCCGGTTGCGTTGAAAAGTGTTTTCATGGGGCGGATTCTATACGAGAACGCGGATTCCGCGCAAGCGGGCAAAAAAAACGGAGCCGCGGGGAGGAGGACCGCGGCTCCGCAAAAAAATCGGACGTTTCCGGTTATCGCGTCCCGTCCCGGAATTC
>QKCE01000281.1 GCA_003245785.1 Spirochaetales bacterium
CTGGCTCTGGCTGTACAACAAGCAGTACGGTCTCCTGAACGCGGGGCTCACGGCCCTCGGTCTCGACCGGGTCGACTGGATAAACGACTCGAAGATGGTCGTCCCGAGCCTCGTCGCCATGGGCGTCTGGGGGGTGGGAAACGTGGTGATCATTTTCCTCGCGGGCCTGCAGGGAATCCCCAAGGAGCTCCTGGAAGCGGTGGAGATAGACGGCGGCAACGCCTGGCATTCCTTTCGCAACGTGATCCTTCCCCTGATGAGCCCGATCATCCTCTACAACATGATCGTGGGGATCATCAAGTCCCTGCAGCTCTTTACCGAGCCCTACATAATGACCGGCGGCGGGCCCATGAACGCCTCCCTGAGCTTCATGCTCCTCATTTACAACAATGCCTTCAAGTACGGGAAGATGGGCGTGGCCAACGCCATGGCCTGGGTGCTCTTCGTGCTGACCCTGGCCCTTTCCTTCGTCGTGTTCAAGACCTCGAGCAAGTGGACCTACTCGGAAGGAGACGGTAAATGAAGCGCTCCCGCGGAAATATCGGCCTCCTTTTCTCCTACGCGGCCCTGGTCCTGGTCTCGATAGCCAGCGTGCTCCCCCTCCTTTGGCAGGTGCGGAGCTCCTTCATGCCGATCAACGATATCTTCAGGATACCGATGATCGTGATCCCCAAGTCGCTGGAGTGGAAGAATTACCGGGACGTGTTCACCCTCGTTCCCTTCGCCCGGTATTACCTGAATACGGTATTCGTGGTGCTCGTGAACATCGCCGGGGCCTTCGTCTCGAATACCTGCATCGCCTACGCGATCGCCCGGGTCAATTTCCGGGGGCGGAACCTCATGTACGCCCTGAGCCTCGGCACGATGATGCTCCCGGCCTCGGTCCAGCTGATCCCGTTCTTCATCGAGTGGAACTGGCTGCACGGGATAAACACCTACCTGCCCCTCACGGTGCCGGCCTTTTTCGGGAACGCGTTCTTCATCTTCATGCTGGTACAGTTTTTCAAGACCGTCCCGAAGGATTACGACGAGGCGGCGTTCATCGACGGGGCGAACCACCCGCAGATCATCTTCAAGGTGATCGTGCCCCTCGCGAAGCCTGCCCTCGCCGTGGTCGCGATTTTCCAGTTCATGACCACCTGGAACGACTTCATGGGGCCGCTCCTTTTCCTGAACGACTCGAAGCTCTATACCCTGGCCATAGGGCTCCGCTCCTTCATTTCGACGTTCTACACGCCCTGGCCCGTTCTTATGGCCGCGGCGACCCTGACGGTCGCGCCCCTGATTATCCTCTTTTTCGCCGCCCAGCGCTCCTTCGTGGAAGGACTCGCGATGGGCGGGCTGAAGGGCTAAGGCCGGTCCAAGGCCCGTGGCTCGGACGGGCAGACGGGAGGGGACGAAAGCCGGGTTTTCCCCGGGCGGGCGTGCCCGGAACGTCGCTTTCGCGAAATTACGGGCCGGCGCGGGTTTGAACCCGGCGCCGCCCGATCGATACATCGGAGGAACCGACATGAATGAACACGCATCCCTGCCGCTCGGCGCGTTTCGCCTCACCGGCGGCTTCTGGAGGGACCGCGCCGAATCGGTGGCGCGGGACGTGATCCCCTACCAGTGGAAGGCCCTGAACAACGAGGTTCCCGGCGTGCCCCAAAGCCACGCGGTGGAGAATTTCCGGATCGCGGCGGGCGAGGCCGGGGGCAGCCCCAAGGGCACGATTTTCCAGGACAGCGACGTCGCGAAGTGGATCGAGGCCGCGGCCTACAGCCTCGCGACGAAACCGGACCCGGGCCTCGAGGCCCGGATCGACGAGCTCGTCCGGCTGGTGGAAAAGAGCCAGCTGCCCGACGGCTACGTGAACACCTATTTCATCGCCGCCGCCGGGATCGGCAAGCGCTGGTCCGACCTCGTGATGGGCCACGAGCTCTATTGCGCCGGCCACATGATGGAGGCCGCGGTGGCCTATTTCGGGGCGACGGGCAAGCGCCGGCTCCTGGACGTGATGCGCCGCTACGCCGACTATATCGGCACGGTCTTCGGGCCGGCGGAGGGGCAAAACCCCGGTTTCGACGGGCATCCCGAGATCGAGCTCGCCCTGCACCGCCTCGCCGCGGCGACGGGGGAGAAAAAATACGCGGAGCTCGCGAACCATTTCGTCGACGCCCGGGGGAAGGTGGCGAACTTCTACAAGGGCGAGGCGGCCATGGAGGGCATGATCCCGAAGTCCCGCTGGTTCCGCTCGGATTACTACCTCGCGGACAAGCCCGTCCGGGAGATGGACGCGGTTGAGGGCCATTCGGTCCGCGCCATGTACCTCTATTCCGCCATGGCCGACCAGTACCGGATGACAGGGGACCCGACGCTTCGAGCGGCCCTGGACCGGCTGTGGAAAAACGCGGTGAAGGCCCACCTCTACGTAACCGCCGGAATCGGCTCCCAGTCCCACGGCGAGCGCTTCACGATAGACTACGACCTGCCGAACGATTCCTGCTATACCGAAACCTGCGCCTCCATCGGCCTGGCCTTGTGGGCCTGGCGCATGCTCCTCATCGAGCCGAGGCGCGAATACGCCGACGTGATGGAGCGGGCGATGTACAACGGGATCCTCTCGGGGATTTCCCTCGACGGCACCGGCTACTTTTACGTGAACCCCCTGGAGGTGGGTCCCGCGACGGCTTACCGCCAGGACCTGTCCCACGTGGCGACTTCCCGGGTGGGCTGGTTCGACTGCGCCTGCTGCCCCACCAACGTGGCCCGCTTCGCGGCCTCCGCCGGGGCGCGCCTGGTCACGGTTGCGGCGGAAAGCCTTTGGGTACACCACTACGCGACGGGTTCCGTGGGCCTCGAGTTCGCCGGGAAGCCGGTGACCCTGTCGATGAAAACGGGCTATCCCTGGGACGGCGCGGTGGAGATCGAGGTGGAAAAAGGCGACTCCGTCGGCTTCGCCCTCCGGCTCCGGGTTCCCTCCTGGTGCGCTTCCTGGTCCCTTTCGGTGAACGGGTCGCCCGTGCCGGGGACCTTGGGCGCGGACGGGTACGCGGCCGTTTCGCGCGCCTGGAACGCCGGGGACAGGGCGCGGCTCGACCTCGACATGTCGCCGCGCTTTCTCCGGGCGAATCCCCTCGTGCGGGAAGACGCGGGCAAGGTCGCCGTCATGCGCGGCCCCGTGGTCTACTGCGCGGAGGAACGGGACAACGGCAAAAACCTGCACCTTCTCTCGGTGGATCCCCGCCTCGGGGCGGCCGCAGTTACCGAGGGCTCGCTTCCCGCCGGAACCGTGGCCCTGGAGGCGGAAGCCTTCCGGGACGCCGAAGGGGAGGCCGACGGCCCCCTCTATCGCGAGTACGACGCGGCGGTTTCCGCGGAGCGGCGGAAGCTCACGCTCATTCCCTATTACCAGTGGGGGAACCGCGCGCCGGGCGAGGAGATGCTCGTGTGGCTGAGGGTCCGGGACTGAAGGCTGCCGAGCGGTAACGCGAGGGGCTGAGGTTACCGGGCAGCGCGCCCCCGGACGGGATGCCGGCCCGCGAGTTCGCGCCCCTCCGCCCTTCCTTCGAGGGGGCTCCGAGGGCGAAGTTGAGCCCGGCGGCACGCCGCCGGGCGCGAAGGGGCAGGGACTCCCTGCCTCTTTTTTTTCATGTATTCCTTACCCGGTTCGGGGCCGCTCCGGGTGTATAATGGTGCCATGGCGAAAAAGAAAACGAAAATATTCCTTTTGGACACGAACGTGATCTTGCACGATTTCCGGTGCATTTATCAGTTCGAGGACAACGATATCGTGCTGCCGATCATCGTGCTGGAGGAGCTGGACCGGTTCAAGAAGGGCAATGACCTGATCAATTTTCAGGCCCGGGAGTTTACCCGGGAGCTCGACTCGATTTCCGGGGATTCGCTTTTTTCCGGCGGGGTGCCCCTGGGGCCGAAGCTCGGGAAGCTTTCCATAGAAACCGGGAAGCCCTTTTCGCAAACCCTCGCGGATTCGTTCCCGGAGCAGACCGCGGACCACCGGATCCTCGCGATTTGCGAGTGGGTGGTGGCGAAGAACCCGACGCGCCGGGTGGTGCTCGTCTCCAAGGACATAAACCTCCGCATGAAGGCGAAGTCCCTGGGGATAAACGCCGAGGATTACGAGTCCGACAAGGTACGCGACGTGTCCGAGATTGGCCGGAGCATCGAGCTGATCGGCAAGCTCGATTCGGCGCTCATTTCCCGGCTGTACGACGAGGTCGACGGGGTGGAGTTCGACGGGTTCGGGATAAAGAAAACGCCCCAGCCGAACCAGTATTTCATTCTCAAGAACGGTACGGCGAGCGCCCTGGGCCGCTACGATTCGGGGAGCGAGCGGATTATCCGGGTGGAACGCCAGAAGTGCTACGGGATAGAGCCGCGGAACGCCGAGCAGGCCTTTTCCCTCGACGCCCTGACGAGAAAGAACATACAGCTCGTGGCCCTTTCCGGGAAGGCCGGCACGGGAAAGACCCTTTTGGCCCTCGCGGCGGCCCTCGCCCAGGAAGGGCAGTACGAGCAGATCCTCCTCGCCCGGCCGGTGATGCCCCTGGCGAACCGGGACATCGGCTTTTTGCCCGGCGACGCGGGGGAAAAGATCGGGCCTTACATGGAGCCCCTCTTCGACAACCTGGCGGTGATCCGGCACAAGTACAAGGCGACTTCCAAGGAGGCGCACCATATCGAGGATATGCAAAAGGCCGGGAAGCTCTTGATTACGCCCCTTGCCTATATCCGGGGCCGTAGCCTGTCCAATTCCTTTTTTATCGTGGACGAGGCCCAGAACCTGACCCCCCACGAGGTGAAGACGATCATTACCCGGGCCGCGGAGGGCACGAAGCTCGCCTTTACCGGGGATATCGGGCAAATCGACTCGCCCTATCTCGACTCGAGTTCCAACGGCCTGAGTTACCTGATCGACAAGATGAAGGGGCAGGACCTTTTCGCCCACGTGCACCTGGTGAAGAGCGAGCGGAGCCAGTTGGCGGAGCTCGCTTCGGATTTACTGTAAGTTTACGGGCCGCGACACGGAGCCGGGGGACGCGGTTGCGTTGACCCGTGGGTTGACCGGCCGCGGGCAGCTGCGCCGTAGGCTTTGCGCGGCGGGGCGTTCAGCCGTAACTGTGAAGCCCCGAGAGCAGGAAATTTACCCCGAAAAAAGTGAAGAGGGCGCAGAGGAAACCCGCGATCGCGACGATTGACGGAAGCGCGTCCCGGCGGTTTCGCGCGAGCCTCAGGTGCAGGTAGAGGCTGTAGGCGAGCCAGGTGACCAGCGCCCAGGTTTCCTTCGGGTCCCAGGACCACCATACGCCCCAGGCTTGCTCCGCCCAAACCGCCCCGAACACGATTGCCCCCAGGGTGAAGATCGGATAACCCAACGCCACGGCGGTATACGAGACCCTGTCGTATTCGTTCCGCCTTTTGCCGTCCCGGACCGCCAGGAATAGAACGGAAGCCACGAAGGAGACGACGAACAGGGATTCCCCGACGAAGGACAGGGCGACGTGGGCCACCAGCCAATAGGAACGAAGGGCCGGGATGGGGGGAAGGGCTTCCTTCGGCGCGAGGGGTGAGCTCGCCAGGGCGAGGAGCCCGAGGGCCGCCACGGAGGCGCCGAACTGGACGAAGGGGAGATGGGCTTTCCCTGCCCGGAGGCGGTACGCGACGGCGGCGGCGCATACCGCCATGGAATAAAACGCGAGGGATTCGTAGGTCCCGGTGAGCGCGGGGAAGCCGATTTCCGCGCTTCGCGCCGCGATGAAAAGGGCGAGCGGGACAGCCGCCGCGGCGAGGGCCCAATGGGAGAACGGGTCAGGCTTGGTCCCCTTCCGGAAAAGATGCAGGACCTGCGCGAGCATCGATACGAGTATGCACGCGAGGCCTATCGAGGGGAGCGTATTCATCGGCGCGCCTCCGCAAGCCTGGTTATCGAGGAGACGCCGAGACCGAGGGCGGTGAGAAGGAGCGCGGCGAGGACGATGGGGTAACCCCTGTCCTCGACCGCCTCGAGCCCGCTCGCGAGGACTATACCACCCGCGGTCGGGCGTTCTTGCCAGGATGCTTGGTAGATCGAGAAGGTTCCTACGCGGAGGGGCTTGTTAACGCCCAGTTTCCTTTCCGGTCCCCGGGCGCCGTCGGCTTCGTCAATCCTTACGAGGCTCGTCCAGGCCTTGGGCCGTCCGTCCGGGTACTTTTCGTAGGTAAAGCCGAGCAGTGCCAAACGTCGCCCGGCCGGCAGGGTCACGTACTCGCCGGGAACGAGAAAGACCGAGGCTTGCCTTCTGGTCGTCGCTGATACGAACGAACCCACGGCGAGCAGGATTAGCGCGAAGTGCAATGTTACGGTGCCGAGCTTTCGGACCGTGGGCTTTTTAACCCCCGAGAGGATTTGCCTGACCGTACAGGCTCCGAGATTGAGGAGAAACGCCCCCAAAACGGCGAGAAATAGGGGAGAGGCGAAAAACCGGTCGAATCCCGCCGCCAGGATGAGGGATCCCAAAAACCGGGGATAGGCTGTCCGGTAAAACGAGGCGTCGAGGCGTTGCGGCACCAGGGTCGCGAGGAGGGAAAGGAGCGCGAGCAGGGCTATCAGGGCGATCGCGACCCTCACCGACGCGAGGACGGCGATCGCCTTTCCGGGGCCGCCGATCACCGGGTTCTCCAACCGAACTCATGGGGCGCGTCGGCGGCCGAGGCTCCGGACGGGAAGCCCGTGTGGCAGACCTTGCAAGCCGACGTGACGCCCTCGCTACC
>QKCE01000085.1 GCA_003245785.1 Spirochaetales bacterium
CGGCAATAACCGGCTCCTTGCGGGACTCGATTCCGACGGCGTGACGGTTATCGACGCGACGACCGGCAAGGTCACCGCATCCTGGTACCCGCCCTTCCCCCCGACCCTCCTTACCGCCACGGAAGCCGATAACGCACCGTATTGGTTCATGAAGGACCCCGAAAACGGCTGGACCCTCGCCCATGGCGACGCCGCACGCCTCCCCTTCGATTTCCCGAAGGACGGCGAACCGGTATCCTCATTGGCCCTTGACGGACGCATAATTCTCGGCGCCTCGGACGGCTCCATATATTCCGTGGAAGCCGGCGCGGCTGCCGGGCTCGAGCCGGTTCCCGTAGCGATCGATTCCGCCCCCGTGCGTCGGATCGACGATATCGCGAGCGACGGCGGCCGTCTTTTCATCCTGACGGAAGGGGCTCTCCTCGTCTCCGCCGGCCCGGGGAAATCGCCCCTGTTCGCCTTCGACGGAATTCCCGGGGACAGGCTCGCCCTTGACGGGGAAAGCCTCCTATTCTGGTCCGAGCGGGTCGCGTCCCCGATCGTCCGCGCGAGCCTCGACGGAGATACCAGGGAGACCCTGTACGTACCCGCGGAACCCGTTACCGCCCTCAACGCGGCGAACGGGAAAATCGCGATTATCGAGGGAAACGCGAAGGTTACCGTCATCCCCGAAAGCGGAGCCGGCGACGCGCCCTTCACATATCGGGGAATAGGGCTTCAGGACATAATTGCCCTCTCGGGCGACGCGGTTATCGTGTCGAAATCGGCGACCGCCCGCGTACCGAACCCGGTAGTTAAAATCGACACGAAAACGGGGGAAACCGTTCCCTACAAGATAGCGGGAAACCTGTGTTACGGCATGAAACCGTCTGACCCCCTCGCGACGGGCTTTACCGGGTTCCTCGTGGAAGACGGCGAGTCCGGCCCGGTCACCAACCTGGTAACCGTATCGGGGCTCGGATCCGGCGCGGTCATCGCGCCGCCGGTAAAAACCGTCGCCACCTATGCCGACGAGGACCTAACCGCCTCGGCGGTTTCCGACGGCGACCGGGTGTACACGAATTTGGGCAAGGGTTCCGTAATAGAAATCGATTCGGGCCGCGGCAAGATCCGCCGGTTCCCCCGGGGCTACGCGCTTCCGAAACGCATCGTGATCATGGATCGGTACGTCGTCAGCATAAACCGGGACGGATCCGTGTCCTGGATAAGGAAAAACTCGGGGGAGCTCGAGTCGACTTCCTCGATCACTTCGAGCGGGTATTGGCAGGAAGAGTAGAACCCGGGGATCAGCGGGATTTCGAGACGAATTTCGTGTATCGGGGAAGGAAGAGAATATCGATGTCCCCGATGGGCCCGTTTCGCTGCTTGGCCACGATCAGTTCCGTGTCGATAGCCTGCTCGTGATCGGAGCCGTCCTTGTTCGCGCCCACGCGCTCGCGGTGAAGGAACATGACCACGTCGGCGTCCTGCTCGATCGAGCCTGATTCGCGCAAGTCCGCGAGGTTCGGCTTCTTTCCCTCCGCGTCGCGTCGCACCTGTGAAAGGGCGACGACGGGGATGTCCAGCTCGCGCGCGAGGCTCTTGAGAGACCGGGATATCTCGGCGATTTGCTCATGCCTGGGTATGAGGGTATTCTCGCTCGTGATGAGCGTCAGGTAGTCGATGAAGATAATCTGCACGTCGAACTGCGCGCGAAGGCGTCGGGCCATGGCGCGCAGGTCCAAAAGCTTCATGTTCGGCATGTCCACGATATAAAGGGGCGAGTCGTAAATATAACCCGCCGCGTCCTGTATGCTCTGAAAATCGCTCATTTTTAAAAGGCCGGTACGGATCTTTTCCGATGGAATCTTGGATTCCTGGGAGATAAGGCGCTGCATGAGCTGCATGTCCGACATTTCGAGGGAGAAAAACGCGGTGGGAATCTTTTCCTTGACCGCCGTATGGGCCGCCATGGTCATGGCGAGGGCGGTCTTTCCCACCGAAGGCCGCGCGCCGATGATTATCAATTCGGATTTCTGGAAGCCGCTGGTCATCTGGTCCAGCTCGATTAGCCCCGAGGGGACTCCCGTAAACGAGTCCCGGGTGTGGTACAGCCGTTCGATCGCCTCGATCGCCCGGGGGATAATGTCCTTCGGGGTCTTGAACGTCGCGGACTGGTTCGCGTCGGTGAGCTCGAAAATCCGCTTCTGGGCGTCCTCGAGAACCGCGCGGCTCTCGGTCGCCTCGTCGTGTGCGGAGGCGATGATCTTGTGGGAGATGGTCAAAAGGGAGCGGCGTACGGAATTCTCGAGCACGACTTTCGCGTAGTATTCCACGTTCGCGCTCGTAGGTACCGTATCGGTGAGGGCCGCGACGTAGGCCGGCCCTCCCGCGGCGTCCAGGGTCGCGGTCTGGCGAAGCTCTTCCGTCAGCGTTATGAGGTCGGTCCGCTGGCCCTTGTTGAAAAGGCCGATTATGGCCTGGAATATTTTCTGGTTTTGAAGGGAATAGAAGTTGTCCGCCCGCAGGTACCGAATTACGGTACCCACGGCCTCCGCGTCGAGGAGCAAGGCCCCGAGGGTCGCCTGTTCGGCTTCCAGATTATGCGGCGGGACCTTGTCCTTGAGCGAAGACGGACTCATTTTGTTATTCGCGCGTCGCCTTACTCGGCGTCTTCGGCTTCGACTTCGTCGCCGGCGGGAGCCTCATCGGCCTCGGCCTCGACGGTCTCTTCCTCGTAGTGGCGGTGGCGGGGACGCTCGTGCTTGGGCGCGTGGGACTCCACCTTCGCCTCGGGCTGGGCCTCGACGACGACTTCGACTTCGGCGAGGGCGCCCTCGTAGAGGCGAACGTTCACGCGGTACTTGCCCACGCTCTTGAAGGTGAGGCCGGGAAGCTCGATGCGCTTGCGCTCGATCTCGTAGCCGAGCTTGTGGAGCTCGTCGGCGATGGTCTGGTTGGTGACCGCGCCGTAAAGCTTGCCGTTCGCGCCGGCGGGCATGACGAGGGTGATAACGGCGCTCTCGAGCTTTTCCTTGAGGCTCGCCGCGTCGGCGCGCTTCACGGACTTCTTGGCCTCGATATCGGCCTTGCGGCCCTCGAAGTGCGCGAGGGTCATTTCGTTGCACGGAACGGCAAGGTTCCTCGGGAACAGGTAGTTACGGGCATAGCCCATCGCGACGTCCTTGACGTCTCCCTCTTCGCCCAGGTGCTTCACGTCCTGGTTAAGAATCACTTTCATCTCAAGCTCCTTGAAACTTCGCAGGCTTCTCGCCTACTGTTTATTTTGGTCGCCGCCGTTTCCAGGAGTTGGATCGGCGACGCCTTTATCGACAAACCGCCGTCGGATCGGGACGAAAGTCTCGGTCACCCCGGCGATCATCAATATTCCAGCGAAAACGAGCCACCCGTTCGTGAAAAAAACGAGCAGCATTATCGGCCAAACCCATAGCGAGGGGCGCTTGCCCCGCGCGGCGAGCCGTCCGACAAGGAAGCGCGCGATCCCGATTCCCTGAAGGATGAAGGGGAAAGCCGCCCCGAGCAGGGCGTTCCATGACAGGGTTTCGAGCCACGCGACGGATACGAAACCGTTCGATATCACGCCGAGCATGCCGAGCGAAAGGGGCACGAAAGCCTCGAACCCCGCGTAAAAGCCCGTGAGGGAAAACCTCGGGAGCAACAGGGGCCGAAACCGCTCGACCAACCAGCGCCCGACGCGCCAACCCGCGGTATACACGATAAAGGGCGCGGGAAAAACCGACCAGGAGACCGTTTTCCTGGCAATCCCGTACAAGGCGTCGGCGGACAACCGCGCGAGAATGAAGGAAGAGTCGGGAACCTCTTTCAGGGCTTCCGCGAAGAAAGCCGCGGTTTCCGTCGAAAAAGCCCGTAAAAACGCGTCTATCTCTCCCCCGAGGGGCGTAAGGGCCGTAACGGCCGCCCAGGCGCCGGCGGAAACCAGGGCGGAGGCCGCAAGCGCGTGCTCGTCCCGGACGAAAACCGGCAGGGCCGCGACAAACAGCGGAAACGAAAGCAACGCGGTTCCCAATGCCGCGGAAACGAGGCCGTCAAGGCCGAGCGTTCCGGTAGCCGCTCCCGTGGTCGCGGTTACGAGCAGGTCGAAAGCCACGACGGCTGGGAGGCTGACGGCGAACGCGCGGTTTCCGTAACGGAACCGCACGAAAAAAAGGGGCGCCGCGAATAAAAGGGTCAAGAACGGGAACCAATGGAGAATCGACACCGCCACGGCCGCCGCAGCGAGCGAGGCGGGGATTGAAGCGGCGAAACCGCCGCATCCCTTGCTTCCCGTTCCGGACACGATCAGCTTACGACGTAGGGGAGCATCGCGAGCGCGCGGGCGCGCTTGATCTCGAGGGCGAGACGGCGCTGGTGCTTCGCGCAGGTGCCGGTAATGCGGCGGGGAAGGATCTTGCCCCGCTCGGTGGTGTACCGGCGGAGTCCGTCGGCGTCCTTGTAGTCGATCTTCGCCTTCTGGGTGCAGAAACGGCAGACCTTCTTGCGGAAGAACATCTTCCCCTTGCGGGGGGCGCGTTCCTCGCCGTCGCGGCTCGTATCCTGAGCCTGAACCTCAACATCGATATCTTTCATCTTTTCGTCGGACATATGCATTGCTCCTTGGAATTTACGTGTGACAATCCACTTAGAACGGGATGTCGTCGGGATAATCCGGGGGTGCCGAATAATCCTGTTCGCCGGGATCCCGGGCGGGGGTCTCCTGTCGGCGCTGGTAGCCGCCGGACGGGGCGCCCTGGGACCTGGATTGGTATCCGCCCGAGGACTGTTCCTGCCCGTAGGACGAAGGGGATCCCCCGCCGCCCTGGCCGCCGCCGAGAAGCTGGACGTTATTGGCCATAATCTCGATTTTACTCCGATTCTGGCCGTCCTGTTCCCAGCGGTCTTGGCGCAGTTCGCCTTCCACGGCGATCTGCTTTCCCTTGACCAGATATTGATTGAGCGATTCCCCCGAACGTCCCCAAAGGACTATGTCGAAGAAATTCACCTCGTCAACCCACTGGTCGCCCTGCTTACGGCGTTTGTTCACCGCGATGGCGAATTTGCAGACGGCCATGCCGCCGGACGTGTATTTGAGTTCCGCGTCCCGGGTGAGCCTTCCGATCAGTATTACGTGATTTACATCCGCCACTGGGTTCTCCTTGCCTAATTATTCTTCCACGCGAACGAACAGGAAGGTCAGCACGTTTTCGTTGAGCTTGAGCTGACGGTCCATCTCGACGATCTTCTCGGGAGCGGCGTTCATGTTAAACAGGACGTAGCGGCCGCGGTTCCGCTTCTTGATCTCGTAGGTGAGATCGCGGTCGCCGTAGGGCTCTTCGCTCAGGATCTGGGCGCCGAAATCGCCAAGGGTCTTGCGGACTGCTTCGGAGCCGGGTTTGAACTGGTCTTCTTCCAGCGGGAATACGACCATAAGTTCGTACTTTCTCATGTTTCCTCCTCACGGACACATTTCTGGGCCCGTCGCTCATGTTAGCGGCGGGCGGGAGTTGTTAAGGCCGGCATACGCCGACACGGTCTCATAATTTACCCTTTTCGCCGACTTTGGTCAAGGTTGGGAACGGCATTGCCGATAACAGGAAAGGAGACGGATTCCGGTTCCGAGGGGAACCTTTCCAGGGAATCCTCGAGGAGTTTCCATGCTTCAGAATATCGTGTTCCAGGACAATATCTACCAGTTGGTCCGCTCGATCGATACGCTTCGGGAAGGGCTCATGCTCGACCTATCCCCGGACTATTTTTTCGAGAAGACCGTCGACGACATACTTTTTTTCGATTCCGCCATCCAGAAAATCCACCGCCAACTTACGGAGAACCAACGCATAGCGGGATACCTCTCGATAATGCAAAACCTCCATTCCTGCGACCGTCGTTACCTTCAGCTTCTCGATACCGTAATGTCCGGCAAGATATCCATGAGCGACCGCTTCCCTCCCCTGGTTCCGAAGCTGGGCGCGGTCCGCGAAACCCACCGGGAACTCGCCCGCGGAATGGCCGAGGGCATCGCGAAAACCGACCAAGGCGGCGATTCCGACGATATCGTATCCCGGAACGAGTTGAGCGAGTTGCTTAATTTCTGATATAATTCCTCCATGCATACTTACGATTGCGTGATCGTCGGCTCCGGACCGGCGGGATTGGCCGCGGCCTTCGAGTTGGTTACCCTCAAGCCGGACGCCCGTATTCTCCTCCTGGAGCGCGAAAAGACCTCGTCGGGCGGCCTCCGAAACGATTGCAAGATGAACTTCACCTACCCGATCGGGTTTCCCACCGAATACTGGGACCCCGAAACGGCCTCCAGCTACCTCGCCCGCGCGGAAACCTTCCTGTCGCCGGAAATTCTGCCGCAAAAAAACCTCGACACCTATCAGAAACGCGCGGCCCGCATCGGCGTCGACCTCCTGATGATCCGGCAGTCCCACCTGGGGACCGACGGGGGGCTCAAGCTCATCAAGGAGCTTATCGCCCGCCTCGGCGCCGCGGGAGTCGAAGTGTGCCTGGAGGAAGAACTCCTCTCGATCGACAGGGACGCGAAAACCGCCCGCACTTCGAAACGGGAGGTGGGATACGACCAGTTGGTGGTGGCACCGGGCCGTCACGGTTTCGATTTCCTCCGGCGCTTCATGCGGGACAACGATATCGCCTACTCCGACAATTCAATCGACGTGGGCGTCCGGGTCGAGACCAAAATAGAGCATTATCCCATCGTCAAGGACTATTACGACCCCAAATTCCTGTTTCCCGAGCGGACGCGGACCTTTTGCACGAATTCCGGCGCGGCCCACGTGGTACAGGAGCGTTACACCGCGACTAACGGGCAAAAATACTACAGCGTGAACGGGCATGCCTATTCTCACGAAAAGGCTTCCAACGGCCTCGTGAACTTCGCCGTGCTCAGGAGCGTCGAGTTCACCGAACCCCTGGCTTCCGGTCAGGATTACGCGGAATTCCTCGCGTCCCTCGCGATGCTGACCGGGGGCGGGCACCCCATAATGCAGCGAATCGGCGACTTCCGCCTCGGAAAGCGTTCTACCGCCGACGGGCTCAACGGCGACCTTTACGATTTCGAGCCCTCCCTCCCGAGCTGTACGCCCGGGGATATCGGCCTCGCGATGCCTTCAAAATTCCTCCGCTCGATCTGGAAAGCCCTCAAGCAACTGGATACCATCGTTCCCGGTGTCCTCCATCCGGCTACCATTCTGTATTACCCCGAGATAAAGCTGTACGCCAACAAGCCACGCTTCCTGAACGAGTTCTTCATGGCCGCGGAGGATATTTACCTTATCGGCGACGGCGCCGGGACCTCCCGGGGAATCACCGGCGCCTGGGCTTCCGGGCTCCGGGCAGCAGACGGAATCCGCATGAGGAAGGGCTGGTAAATGAGAATCACCGGGGGAACGCTTTGCGGGCGAACCGTCACGGTACCGGCCGGGGTGATCAGGCCGGCCATGGACCGCATGAGGGAGTCCCTCTTCGCGATCCTCGGGGACCTGACCGGAAAGGCCTTTCTCGACCTGTTCTCCGGCTCGGGCATTTGCGCGCTGGAGGCGGCGTCCCGGGGCGCCGACCCGGTGTATCTGGTCGAGAAGGACCCCATCAAGGTCGAGACCATCTTCAAGAACGTGTCGATTTCCCCGGTAAGGATCGAATGCAAGTTCATGTCGGTCGAGCTCTTCCTCAAACGATCGAAAGTCTCCTTCGACATCATCTATTTCGACCCGCCCTTCCCGTACAAGTATCACGAAAGCCTCATCAAGATGGTCGGCGACCTCCCGGTTCTTAAAAGCGGCGGCCTCGCGGTAATGCACCGCCCGAAGGAACGGAAAATCGCCGATAGCGTCGGAAACATGAAAAAAAACGACGAGAGAGTCTACGGAAGGTCGATCGTCGATTTTTACGTCAAGGAATGAAATTCCGTTTCGTTTCGCTTGCACTCTCGGAAGAATAACCATATTATAATAATAGGGTTTGATTTGAGCTCAAAAATATCCGAAGAATTCTCCCGCCTGAACGCGGCGGGACTGATAAAAAGTACCGATCGCCCCGTACACAACCTGAGTACCGAACAGAAAGCCGCGCTTAACCGCAAAGGCAACCAGTTCTTTAACGAGGGAGACGTGGATTCCGCACGACGTATCTTCATTACGACCGGATACTCCGACGGACTCTCGCGGGTTGGCGATTTTTTTCTCGAAAAGGGAGCCGAACTCGATGCCCTGAAGATGTATTGGCTGGCGCATAACCGCCGGAAGGCCGATCCATTGATCAAAAAAATCGCCTTTTTGATAGAAACAACGTTAACCGATTAAGAGGAAAGAAATGACCGATTCTCTGCACGATATGCCCAATATTCCCGAACCCACCGAGGGCATTACCGACGAGGACAAAAAATTCAACGAAATCGCCGAGCTTTCCAAGAACGGCTACCTTCTTTTAAAGGATAACCATATCGACGAGGCGGAAAACGCCTTCAAGAAGATTTTGGAACTCGAGGCGAAGAACAATTACGCCCTCGTCGGACTCGGCGACGCAGCCCGGAAACGGAACCATTTCCGGGACGCCGTGGGTTTCTATACCGACTGTCTCGCCTTCCATCCCGGCAATAACTACGCGCTTTTCGGCCTCGCGGACTGCTACAAGGCGTTAAATCAGTACAATAAAGCCATAGAGATTTGGGAGCAGTATCTCCAGCACGACGATCGGAACATCACGGTACTGACCCGGGTCGCCGACGCCTACCGGAAAATCCGCGATTTCAGGCAATCTAAGGTACTCTACCTCCGGGTACTCGATATGGAAGAGAACAATCCCTACGCGCTCATCGGCCTGGGCCATCTGCACTACGATTTCAAGGAATACCGCGACGCCCTCTATTACTGGCAGAAAATGCTCGAGCTCAACGAGGACTCCGTTGACATCCGGGTGCTCACCTCGATCGGAAACTGCCACCGGAAGCTGAAAACCTTCGAGCAGGGCATTTACTATTTCCAGCGGGCACTTCGCATGGACGAGGACAATTTTTACGCCCTTTTCGGCCTCGCGGACTGCTACCGCGGCATGAATCAACAGTTCCGTTCCATCGAATATTGGAACAAGATTCTGGACAAGGACCCTAACAACAAGGTAATCCTGACCAGGGCGGGCGACGCGTACCGTAACATGGGCGATTACGAACTCGCCCAGCGTTATTACCAGCGGGCCCTCGATATCGAATTCGACGTGTACGCCGTGCTTGGCCTGGCGTTGATCAGCAAGATCCAGGGACGTTACGAAGAAGCCTCCACGAGCCTTTCCCGGCTGATCCAATCGGACCCCAAGAATTTCCGGCTCTACCTCGAACTCGCCGAGTGCAAGCTCAACCTCAATGACCGCGCGGGCGCCGTATCGACCCTCCAGGAGTTCCAGCGCCTCGGTATCCGAAATCCCCTCGTGTCCGACATGCTCGACCGGATCAAGCCCCGGGAACCATGAGCGATTCACTCCCCCCGATCAAGGCTCTCTCCGGCATGCTCCCGGAGGAGCTTTTTTCGTCCCTGGAACTGGACAAGAAATTCCGCGCGAAACAGATTTTCAAATGGATAGCCGACGGGGCGAGAACCTACGGGGCAATGACGAACCTTCCGCTCGCCATGCGCGAAGGCCTTACCGCCCGCGCCCCGTTGTTTTCCACCTCGGTAACCGCGGCCCTCAGGGACCCGGACGGGACGGTCAAGCTCCAGATAGGGCTCGACGACGGGAACGCGGTGGAAACGGTGCTCCTTACGGATTCGGCGGGCCGCAAGACCGCCTGCGTCTCATGCCAGGTCGGGTGCCCCATGGGCTGCGCGTTTTGCCAGACCGGACACATAGGATACGCGAGAAACCTCGACGCCGGCGAAATCGTGGAGCAGTTTTTCCACCTGGAAGACGAGGTTGGCCGCCTCGACAATATCGTGTTCATGGGGATGGGCGAACCGATGCTCAACCTCGGCGCGATCCGAAAGGCAATCGCCGTGCTGACGGAACCCGAAGGACGGGGGCTCTCCCGGCGGCGCATCACCGTGTCCACCGCGGGAATTTGCGCGGGCATACGAAGCCTTGCCGACGAGGGGCCGGACGTCCGCCTCGCGGTATCCCTCACCACGGCGGATCCCGCGCTGCGGGACAAGCTCATGCCGGTTAACGTCGGGAATCCCCTCGGAAAACTTCGGGAGGCCATCGCCTATTTTTCCGAGAAAACCGGCCGGCGGGTAACCCTGGAAGCGGCGCTCATGTCCGGCGTGAATACCGACGAGGCCCACGCGCGCCAAATGGCGGATTTCGCCCGGGGACTCAATGTGCATATCAACCTTATTCCATGGAACCCCGTGGAAACCCTGCCCTTCGATACGCCGAAGGGCGCCGAAACCCGGGAATTTCTCGGCAAGCTCGAAAGATACGGATTGAACGTCACCTTACGCACCCGGCGTGGGGAAAAAATCGGCGGGGCTTGCGGTCAGCTCGGAAAGAGCGCGGCAGGACTTGCCGAGTCCGCCTTGAGCGTGGACGATCCCTGGGAAGACTGAAAGCCAGCGCAAAACCGGGTCAGAAAAGCTCTTTGGCCGCGGATTCTGCCCTTGACCGGTCGGAAAACACCCTTATTGAGGACGAAAGAACCCAACCGGCGCCCAGATCGTACCAGATTTCCATACCGTCGGCGGTTTGCGAGAGGTTGACTCCCTTGATATCGTAAATCTCGCCGCGTCTGCCATGGGCCACCGTGATGCCCTCGGGACCGCTTTTATCCCGTAAGGATATATAGGGGTCGATGACGAGGGCAATACGGTTTTCCGTGGCGATCCTGGAAGTGGTCTCGAATGAGAGCCGGTCAATACCCTCCGAGCGGTCCGCGCACGAGACGATCGCGAAGAAGAGGGCAAGAGGCAAACAACGCGAAAATTTACGCATTCGCCACCCAATCTTTCAGGAAGGGAAGAAGAAGCCGATCGGAATCGACGAAGTCCAGGTTTTCGATTTGCGCCATCGTCGCCCATTTCAGCTCGGAATGCTCGGTAAGGGCCGTGGGAAGGGCCTCGATGCCCTCGATCAGGTAGGCGAGAAGGCGCGACGGGCCGTGTTTGTTGGAGAATTCCACGGAGGTGAGAAGCGCGCCGGGTTTGACGTCTACCGACATCTCTTCCCGGAATTCCCTTACTATGGCCTGCTCGGGGGTCTCCCCCGGGTCGACCTTGCCGCCCGGAAATTCCCAGCGATTCGCCATCTCCCCGGAGTCGAGCCGATGCCCGATCAGAAAGAGCCCGTTTCGATATATGATTCCCGCGATGGATTCCTTCATGGGACTCAGAGAAACAGGACCACGGGAAACAGAAAGTGGAGGACGGCAATCGCCATGCACCCGATCCCGATATATTTTTTCGCGGAGTATACCGAACGGATGAAAGGGGAAAAATTTTCTTCCGTCGCCTCGCCGCGATTTCGATAGAATTCGTACAGGAGCATGAAAGCACCCGCGAGGCCGGCCAGGGCGGGCAGCAGATCGCCCACTACGGGAACGTCGCCGCGCACCACGGTCAGCAATTTGAAGAACCCTACCACGCCGGTCAGGATTCCGAGCACCAGTCGAAAGGTTTCGTCGTATAGCATTTCCGGAATTTTCCGCGACTCCCCGCGCTCTTCGGCGCGGTCGGCAAAGAGAATCACGAAGCCGGTAAGGGCGTTCAGCAATACCGAAAGCAAATAGAACTGAACCATTTTTTTTCTCCTGATAAGACTAAGCATAGTAAAAAGATCAGTTACGGTCAACAGATGCGGCCAGTTCCGCTTCCCGGTCGCCGTACCGAACGAGCGCGCGGACCTTGACCAACTCATAATCCCTGAGGGCGGCGCGAAGCGCGTAGGTTTCCCCCGCGTACACACCGGCGACGTATTGGGTAATCGTCGAATTTCCTCCGGCATCTATGCCCTCGATGGCTGCGGATACGGGCACGGGCTCGCTCGGAAGCGTTTTCCCCGGCTCAAAGGTAACGGAAGCGTATACGTTGTCGCCGTAGAGAAACACCTTCAGGCGGGCGGTCGCGCCCTCGAATCGACCAGTGTCGGGATTGTCCGAGAAAAGGGTCACGCCTACGATTACGGAACTCAGGAGGATTATGGCGAAAAACACGCTGCGAAGGCCGGGAGTCGCGGTTAGGCCCTTGAGAAAGCCCTTGTTGGGGGTATATCCGCGACGGTAGGTTTCCCTCACGATTTCCGGGGCGCGCTCCAGGCGGCGCTCGCGATTATAGCGAAAATTGAGGTTTTCCTGCCCGTCCCCGTCTAATGAGGGGCGGTCGGCATCGCCAGCCTTGGGCCCGGCGGCCCCGGGATCGCCCGGTCGCTCGCCGCTCAACGGATTTGCCCCAGTATGTCGTCGGTTCGCCACCATACGACCGAGGCATCGTAATCCCCGGCCAGGAGCGCCGAAAGAATTCCGTCCCGGGAGAGCGAGAGCGCGTTATACACGAGTTCGTCGTCCCTCACCGCAAGGGTCCTGGAATAGATCCTGCGGGATTTCATGTCCATCATTTGGAGGGCATACCCGCCCGTCTGGGGGGTCGAAAGGAATACCCACCCCCCGGTTGTGACGCCCAGGAGCTCGAAGGGTTTCTTGAAGTCTTGGGTACCGAGCTTGTCCTTGTCGGTTCCCTCGTAGGCGGGAAGGTCCACGCTCTCACCGTAGGCGCCGGTGGAAACCCCGAGTGGGTAGAGGCAGCTCCGGTCGAAGCTGATGCCGGCGTCCGCCCCGGTTTCCGAATCGATGACCCGCTTGAAATAGTCTATCTTAAGGTATATTGCCTTGCCGTCCGGATCGGGGACCACCTTCTCGAGGGAGGCCATGGCTTCCGCGTTGCCCTGATACGGCGAGGGAAGGTTTCTGAACAGGATGGGTACCCTATACAGGAGATTTCCCTCGGCATCGAACCAATACACGTGTATTCCCGACTGATTCTTCGCGATTACCACCAGCTCGTTCTTCGAGGTGGTATAGACCCCGTCGATCGGGGGAAACGGGGTTCCCCCGGCCCCTTCCTGGCCGATATAGTCGAGGAATTTCCCGTCGGGCCCGAAGCGGAGCACCACGTCCCTGAGCATGACCTGCTCGTCCGAATCGAACTCGTATCGTTCCTCGGGTACGCGGTCCACCACGTACAGCTGCTTGCGCTCGTCTACCGAGAGGTAAACCGGATGGTTGAAGGGATAGGAAATTGCCTTTCGGGTAGCCGCGGGATTGTTTTCCCCCGACAGCGCGAAGGACGGGACCGGATTCCGGTCGGGATTGTAGTATACCGCGAGAAGGTCGCCGAAGGACGTGAGCTGAAGTACCTTCCCGGGGCCGGAATTCGTCACGTAGAACATGCCGTCCTGCATGAAAATCTGGGAATCGGGTCCCATCGCGGATTCGTCAAGGTCAAAGAGGTCGATTTCGTCTTCCAGCCTGCCGTAAGCCAGGGTGAACAGTTTTTGCCTGTCCATGCCTTCCGCGGCTTTTTTCCCGCAGGCGGGGAAAAGGAGGATCGACGCGACGGCGAGAAGGGCTGGAAGGAGTGACGCGACGGGCGTCGGCATACGCGTGGGTGACATGGAAGGGCCTCCGCGTGCAGGGTAGAATTCATTTTCGCGCTTGTCAACCGGTACTTGTTTTAGTAGTATATACCAATGATTACAGATTCGATTATCCGTTTTTTCTTCGGATCCCAGCATGAGCGCGACATAAAGGCCCTGCTTCCCCTCCTCCACAAGGTTAACGAAAAAGAGTCCTGGGCGCTTTCGCTCCCCGCCTCCGAATTCCCGGTGCAGTCGGATCTCTTCCGCAAGCGATTCGCCGCGGGCGAATCCCTCGATTCGTTCCTCCCCGAGGCCTTCGCCCTGGCCAGGGAGGCGGCCCGCCGCGTCCTGGGCGAGCGTCCCTACGACGTGCAGATCCTCGGCGCCTTGGTGCTCCATTCCGGACGCATCGTCGAAATGAAGACCGGCGAGGGCAAAACCCTCATGAACGTCGCCGCCTCCTACCTGAACAGCCTGACCGGCAAGGGCGTCCACATCGTGACCGTGAACGATTACCTCGCCGAACGCGACGCCGACTGGATGAGGCCCGTATATACCTACCTGGGCGTGACGGTCGGCTCCATCCTTTCCAACATGGACAACGCGGCCCGGCGCGCCGCCTACAACTGCGACATTACCTACGGCACGAACAACGAGCTCGGCTTCGATTACCTCCGCGACAACATGAAGTGGGACAGGAACGAATGGACCCAGCGGGAGTTCGCCTTCGCGGTGGTCGACGAAATCGACTCCATCCTCATCGACGAGGCACGTACCCCCCTCATCATTTCCGGTTCCGCCGAGGACGACACCGCCCGGTTCTTCGAAGTCGACAAGCTCGTGGACACGCTCCGCGAGGCGGACAAGAACCCCGACACGGGGGAATACCCCGACGAGGTCCAGGGCGAGGAAATTCACGGCGACTATAAGCTGGAGGAGAAGAACCGCAAGGTTTCGTTCACCGGCGAAGGCATGCTCAAGATCGAGGAAATCCTCCAGAAACGGGGCATGATCGACGGAAGCCTCTTCGACGAGAAGAATTTCGAGTTCATCCATTACTTTACCCAGGCGATCCGCGCCCACAAACTTTACCACATCGACGTCGATTACGTGGTGAAGGAAGGCACGGTCCAGATCGTAGACGAGTTTACCGGGCGCATCCTGGAAGGACGTCGTTATTCCGACGGGCTCCACCAGGCGATCGAGGCGAAGGAACGTATCAAGATCGCCCAGCGGAACCGGACGATGGCCACCATCACCTTCCAGAACTTCTTCCGCATGTACTCGAAGCTTTCCGGCATGACCGGTACCGCCGACACCGAGGCGGTGGAGTTCAACAAGATTTACGGGCTCGACGTCGTGGTCATCCCGACTAACCTACCGGTCGCCCGTCTCGACGAGGACGACGTGGTGTACCTGAACGAGGCGGAAAAGTGGAACGCCCTTTGCGACGAGATCGCTGAGGCCCACCGGAGGGGACAGCCGGTGCTCGTGGGTACCGTTTCCATCGAGAAATCCGAAAAGATTTCGACCCTCCTCACGCGCCGCGGCGTGCGGCACGAGGTGCTGAACGCGAAGAACCACGCGCGCGAGGCGCTCATAATCGCCGAGGCCGGCGCCAAGGGCGCGATCACCATCGCGACTAACATGGCCGGACGCGGTACGGATATCAAGCTGGGCGGAAACCCGGAATATCGGGCGAGAAGGCGCGCCGGCACCGACGCGACACCCGAGCAGTACGCCCTCGCCTACGAGGACGAATACCGCAAGTGGCTCGCCGACTATAACGAGGTCAAGTCCCTTGGCGGCCTTTACGTGATCGGCACGGAGCGGCACGAGAGCCGGCGCATCGACAATCAGCTCCGGGGACGTTCGGGCCGCCAGGGAGACCCGGGACGCTCGAGGTTCTTCCTCTCCCTTGACGACGACCTCATGCGGCTTTTCGGGGGCGAAAACCTCAAGAACCTGATGTCCAGGATCGGCATGGAACCCGGCGAGCCGATTTATCACCCCTGGCTCAACAAGAGCATCGAAAAGGCCCAATCGAAGGTGGAGACCCGCAACTTCGACATCCGCAAACACCTCCTCGAATACGACGACGTGCTCAACGAGCAGAGAACCTTCATCTACGACCAGCGCAACCAGATCCTGGCGGACGAGAGCCTCGTGAACCGGATCGAAACCGCCGCGGAAGACTACGTCGGCGAATACGTGGACGAGTATTCCGCCGCCTCGAGGCGCGACAAGGACGGGGCGCTTTCCGCGCTCGTCGAAAGCTTCAGGGACCGGTTCGGCTATACCCTCACGGAAGAGGAGTTCGAGCTGCTGGCGAAAAACGCGGAAGGCGCGAAAGAATCGATCCTCGCCCATTTCAGGGACGACTTGAAGCGCAAGCGGGAGCTCGCGGGCGAGCAGAACCTCAATACCTTCATCCGTTTCCAGTACCTTCAGGCGATCGACCGCAAGTGGCTCGACCACCTGGAAAACCTCGAGGCGCTCCGGGAAGCGGTATACCTGCGCTCCTACGGCCAGAAAAACCCCCTCACGGAGTACAAGCTCGAAGGCTTCGACATTTTCTACAACATGCTCGACGATATACGCCTGGAGATCGCGTCCCGGGTGTTCCTGGTAAAGGTACGCGCCGAGGAAGAAGCGGGGGTTACCCGCCGCGCGCGTTCCGTCGCGGTGAATGCCCAGCACCAGAACATGGGCGGTTTCGCGGGATCCGGCGCCGCCGCCGCCCCGGTTTCCGGCGGGGCGAGGGCCCCTTCCGGCGGCGCGGGCCCCATGGCCCAAAGCCAGCCCCAGAACGCCCAAGTGGTACGCGGCACGCCGAAGGTCGGGCGCAACGACCCCTGCCCCTGCGGCAGCGGGAAAAAGTACAAACACTGTCACGGGGCGTAAACGCAAAAAAAGAGAGCCGCTTGGCTCTCTTTTTTTTTCGTCACGGTTATTCCCGTTTCAACCGCAATATCGGCATGCAAGGAGAGGAAAGCTCCATGACCACGGGGAAGTGTTCCGGCCCCAGGTGAACCGTCTCGCCGTCCAGCTGCATGAGGAGTTTCGAGTTGTAACCGATCACCATGCGGTCCGCCTTGCAGAGCACTGCCTTGGCGTTTCCCGCGTGGCCGCCCTTTTTGAAAAGCTCCTTGAGAGACAGTTTTTCCAAAAGCGGCATTTCCCGGATACAGCATACGTTTTCGTCCGTCGGCAGTATTTTCTGGTTCGAGCCGTACGTACGGTGCCCGGACGCGCCCATAAGCGCCAAAAGCCATTGAGCGCGCCCACCCCAGCCCGCTTCCCCGCCCAGGCTTGTCCGGATATCCATTTCCCCGACCCTGTAGAGCCGGTCATAGAAGAGACAGGCAACGTCTATCCACAGCTTGTAGACGTCGCCGGGGATCTTGCTTTTCAGGCGGTTCGTCATGTCCGAAACGAAGGCGTCCAGTCCCACGCTCGCGATGTTGAATGCGTATTTCGTTTCCCCCGTGCCGGCCCTTCGAACCAGCACCACCGGGTTTCGCGTAATTTCGACTTCGGAGGTGAGCAATTCCAGGGATTCGGACAGATGCCTTCCGTCCGAGCCGTCGTTTCCCGTGCCGAAGGGTAGCCGTAAGACGCAAAGCCGTTCCGCCAATCCGGGGTATTCCCCGGAAAGAACGCGCGAGGCGATCGCGGTCTGGACTTCATGACTGGTGCCGTCGCCTCCGGCCGTCACGATCAGCGTAACGTCGGCCTTGTCGACTCCCGTCATTATTTCCCCGATTATCGCCTCTGCCAGTTCATGGGCATGTCCCGCGCGGGAGGTCAGGTGCAGCCGGGCCGCGCAGGAGCGGGTG
Source organism: Spirochaetales bacterium (assembly GCA_003245785.1). Classification (GTDB taxonomy): domain Bacteria; phylum Spirochaetota; class Spirochaetia; order Treponematales; family Treponemataceae; genus Teretinema. The sequence continues at coordinate 17,415 of QKCE01000085.1, forward strand.
AGCACAGGGTTTGGAAGGGCCCATTCGAGAACGTCCGAGAAGGCTTTGCGATTTTCGTCCGCCCGCTTCGCGATCGTGAAGCCGCCGGCGACGGGATTCGCGATTATCGCCAGATGCACGCTCAAGCCCCGGAACGCGGGGGCGCGTTCCACGATGCTCTTGAAGCCCTCGAGATAATCCATTCGTCAGGCGCCTTTTTTTACGAAGGCGTCGCGGAAACCCGCGGCCTTGAAGCGCTCGAGAATTGCCCCGTACTCGTCCCGGGTGACCGGCCCCACGAAAACCTTGAGCAGGGTTTTGTTTTTCGATTCGGCTTTTTGGACCGAAATGGGGTATTTGGTCCCCCAGGAAGCGAGAATCTGGCGCACGTTCGCCACGTCGGAATAGCTCGCGATCTGGACGTAGTATTTCCCCGGCTCGAGGGTCGAGATGAGGGGAAGGTCTCCCATTCCCGTCGTCGCGGGCGCCACGGCCGGGGCAACCTCGACGGGCGCCGCGCTAATCGCGGCAACTTCGGGAGCTTCCGGCACCTCTGCCAGTTCCGGTTCTTTGGCCTCTTCGGGCGCGGGAGGGGGAAGCATTTCGGCGGGCTCCAGGGTTACGACGGATTCGGTCGAAACCTCGGGAACCGGCGTTTCCTCGGCTACCGAAGGTACGGGTTCCGATTCAGGTATCGTTACCGCTTCCGCTTCAGGCGGCGTTGCCGGCTCGCCGGCCGCTACCTCGGCCGTTTCCGCGGACGGTACCACTAGTTCGGGTTCGTCGTAAACCGCGGACGTACCGGTCGTTTCCGCCGTCTCCGGCGCGGGAGGAACGACAGTCGGAGTCTCCGCCACGGGTTCAGTCGGCGGCTCCGCTTCCGCGAGTTCGGTCCCCGGGGATACCGTAGCCTCCGAGGGCGTTTCCATCGGCGCTTCGGCGACTTCAGGCGTTTCCGCCGCTTCGGGCCCCTCGAGCGCTTCCGGAGATTCTGCCACCTCGGGAGATTCGCTCGATTCCGTGGTTTCCGACGTTTCAGCCATGGGCTCAGGCGCGGTGACTACCGCGGTTTCTGTGGAAGCGGTTACCGTTTCAGGGCTTGCGTTCGAGGGGTTTTCCGTTACGGCGCTTTCCGCCGAGTCCGGCCCCGTCAGGGGCACGAGGGGATTGCTTTCCGGGGCAAGTATGGAAGCGAGGGATTCCGTCTCGCCGGGTGAAGTGGAAGTCCCCGCGAGTTTTTCCGCTTCGAGGGCGGATTCCTCGTTATTAACGTCCGGATCCGCGGTTTTCGCGCCGCTACCGCCCGCGATCGTTCCGCTCGCCGGGGTTTCAGCGACCGGTGAGGGTATGGAAATCCTTACCCGGCTTACCGAACCGGTTTTCACGTTGAGCGCGGCAGCCGCCTCGGGAGACAGCATGGCCACGAGCCCCGGAACGCCGGACGCCCCGACAATGACGACACGGATGGCTATATCGGTTTCAAGGTTTACGATCTCTACGATGGTATTTTTCGGAAACATGTCGCTCTTAGCGAAAAATCCCGCCGAAGGGAACTCGGTGGACGCGGCGATGCCCGCGTTTCCTTCCCAAATCGCCCACGCGGGCATGACCGATACGAGGGCGAATAATATCGCCCCGAAAAGAATCGTCTTGTTTTTTTTCATCGTAATCCTCCCTTTTTCGCCTCGCCCAGCGCCTTGTCGATGGCGGGATACATGCCGTCGACCAAGAGCCTCACCCCGGCGTACGGGTCCGTCCCCTGCGGTGCAGGGACCCGCGGATCGACCGACCCCGAAGCGAGTACTTCGGGATTCGCGACCCTTACCAGTTTCCAGTCCAAACCGAGTAGCCTGGCGTAGGAAACCTTGTTATCTACGTCCTTGATCTCGTCCGCGGCATAACGAGCACGGATCGCCACGAGGTAATCGCTCATGCCCCAGGCCGCCTCCTTGACGCCGAATTCCGCCTTCGCGAAATCGCCGTCCTTGAGGGCGAGCTCCTCGGTGGATACAATATATCCCCCGTCGAACAGGAGGACCAGCAGCTCGTCCTCGATGGTCTTGCTCATTTGAAGCGCCGCCTCCGGGGCCGCGGAGCCCTGGGCCATTGCCACCGTGACGGTTTGGGCGGCCGGCGCGCCGAGAAACGCGGACAAAAGCGCTCCGGCGACGATGAATTTCGATGGGGGCATGGTACCTTCCTTCTCCTACAGTATCGGAAAGCCCGGGGAAGTAATGAGCGTTTTCCTATTTGCAAATGCACGCAACTGTGGTAGTGTTCATCCTATGAACTATTACGCGCTCCAGGTGAAAACAAGGTCCGAAGAGATCTACATCAGGCGGGCGCTTCTTTCATTGGGGGTCAACGGCCTTGATAAGGTCCGTTTCATCTTCCCGAAAAGGAAGTTGGACATACGCCAAAAAGGCGTGAGCAAACCGCAAATCGAGCCGGTTTTTCCCGGTTACGTCTTTATAGAATCCGAAAACCTCGAAAATAATGTATACTGGAGCCTCAGGACGACGCCGGGATTTTACCGTTTCCTCCCGGAAAACAAGGATTGCAAGCCCCTCGAAGGAAGGGATCTCGCGTTGTTGAACCATTTCCTTTCCTTCGGGGAAGTGGCGGAAAAATCGAAGGTCCGATTCGACGAAAACGACCGGATACAGATACTAGAGGGTCCCTTGAAGGGATTAGAGGGTTCGATTATAAAAGTCGATCGCAGGAAGGGACGGGTGAAGGTAAAACTGGATATGTACAAGGACCAGTTCGCGGTCGATTTCGCGTTCGAGATGGTTAACTTGCAGTGATATGACGAAAAACGTTTCGGAAACCAACATTTACGTAATCGGCGCGGGCCTCGCCGGCACCATGCTCTCCCGGGAAATCCGCGAGAAGGGCATTTTCGGCACGGTGCTCGCCTTCCTCGACGACGATCCCGGCAAAATCGGCCGGGAGATCGACGGAATACCCGTGTTCGGTCCCGTGGCCCAGGCCGCGAAACTCGTCCGAATCGGGCCCAGGGACGAAGCCCTGATCGCGATTCCGAGCGCGCCGCCGGAAGAGCTCCGCACGCTGTACGGCGCGCTCAAAACAGCGGGATTTTCCCGCATCCGCCTCCTCCCGAACATTTCCCAGATCGTCGAGGGCACCGCCCACCTGATCCAGGCCCGAGAGATAGACCCCCAAGACCTGCTCGGCCGGGCGCCCGTCGCGATCAACCTGAAAAAAAGCCTTGCCTACCTGAGGGGAAAGCGGGTGCTCATTACGGGGGCCGGCGGCTCGATCGGGAGCGAACTCGCCAGGCAGCTCCTTTCTGGCGGGGCCGAGCGCATATTCCTCTTCGGCCACGGCGAGAATTCAATCTACCAGATCGACCGGGAACTCCGGCTCCTCCAGGAAGGCGGCGTCGGGGAAAGGGCCACGGTGGTTCCCGTAATCGGCGAACTCAAGGATCGCGACTACATGCGCTATATCATCAAGCAGCTCAGGTGCGACGTCGTGTTTCACGCGGCGGCCTACAAGCACGTTCCCCTGATGGAAGAGAACCCCGTGGCGGTAATCGAGAACAACGTGTTCGGCACCGCGAACCTCCTGGAAGCCTGCCTCGAGGCGGGGGTACGGCGATTCGTACTGATCTCCACCGACAAGGCGGTGGATCCCGTTTCGGTGTACGGGGCATCCAAGCGCGCGAGCGAGCTTCTCGTGCGCGAATACGCCGCCCGGGCGGCCGGCACCGATTCCGCGTACATGTTCGTGCGCTTCGGCAACGTCCTCGGCTCCCGCGGCTCGATCCTCCCGCTCTTCGTGGACCAGGTCAAGAAAGGGGGGCCCGTCACCGTGACCGACCCGGAGATGGTCCGGTATTTCATGACCATCCCGGAGGCCTGCTCCCTCGTGCTCAAGGCGGGAGGCGTGGGGACTAACGGCGAGACATACCTCCTCGACATGGGAGAGCCCGTCAAGATCGTCGACGTGGCGGAGCAGCTCGTGCGATTCATGGGCTACGAGCCTCATCGGGACATTCCCATCGCGTTCATCGGCAGGCGTCCCGGGGAGCGGATAGACGAACCGCTGTGGTCCAAGGCGGAGAGGCCGGTTCCCACGGATTTCACGAAAATATTGAAGCTCGAATACGGTTCGGGCGAGGCCAAGGTGGACCTGGACGGCATGCTGAAGCGCCTCAAGCCCGTCTGCTTCAGTACGCCGGGCCAGGAAGCGTGCTTCAGGGACCGAAACCTGCTCGTCTCCGTCCTTTGCGACTATATACCGACCCTCGGCGATAAGGATGAAACCCATGGCTCCCGATAATATCCCGTTTTTCAGGCCCTCTTTCTCGGAGGAAGAGGAACGGGCCGTTATCGAGGTCCTCCGGTCGGGGTGGCTCACCACCGGAAAGGTAACCCTCGAATTCGAGAGGGAGTTCGCCCGCTTCGTCGGTTCCCCCCACGCCCTGGCGGTCAACAGCGCGAGTTCCGGGCTCCTTCTCGCCATGGAAGCCCTCGGCGTGGGTCCCGGGAAGAAAATTCTCACCACGCCCTATACCTTCGCGTCCACCGCCATGAGCGCCCGCCATCTCGGCGCGGAGGTCGCGTACGCGGATATCGAGAAGGACACCTATTCCCTGGATCCCGAACGGGTCCTGGAAGCGCTTGAGAGGGACGGGTCCGTCGCGGCGGTGGTCCCGGTGCATATCGCCGGGAATCCCTGCGACATGCAAGCCCTTTGCGCGATCGCCGAGCGGTTCGGCGTGGCGGTCATAGAGGACGCGGCCCACTCGTTTCCCTCGAAGACCGAATCCGGCTTCGCCGGCACCATCGGGGACGCGGGGGTTTTCTCGTTCTACGCCACGAAGACGATCACCACCGGAGAGGGCGGCATGGTCTGCGCGAAGGACCCGGACGTCGCCTCGAGAATCGCCCTCATGCGCTCCCACGGCATCAACCGGACCGTGTGGGACCGCTACACATCCCCGAAGGCTTCCTGGATTTACGACGTGGTCGACGAGGGATGGAAATGCAACCTGCCGGACGTGCTCTCGGCCATCGGCCGCGCCCAGCTCGCCAAGGCGGACTCTTTTTTCCGTTCCCGCGCGGCGATCGTAAAGCGCTACAACGAGGCCTTTGCGGGTATCGAAGGAATCTTCACCCCCCCGGACGGCCCGGGTAACGCGTGGCACCTCTACCTCCTCAGGCTCGACCTCGACGTCCTCGATTGCGACAGGGACGCCTTCGCGACCGAGCTCCAGGCCGCGGGACTCGGGGTCTCGATGCACTTCATCCCCCACTTCGAGCTCACGTACTTCCGGGACCGATACGGACTCAAGCCCGCCGATTTCCCGAACGCGGACCTGAAATTCCGCTCCACCGTTACCCTGCCGCTATGGCCCGGAATGACCGAAGCGATGGTCGAGCGGGTCGTAACAGTCGTCCTGGAAACCGCCGCAAGGCACGGAAAGCGCCCATGAACGATGCCGGGGGCTTCTATACCGACCTTGACTTTCCCGACCTCTACTACGGGATACTGGTGCGGTCGACGGTCCAGCGGGGCCGGCTCGTCGACATAAAGCCCCCGCAAATGCCCGACGGGTACCATTTCTACTCCGCCGTGGACGTCCCCGGGGAGAACAGGATCAGCGCCGTGGGCACCTCGGTGCCCGTTTTCACGCCCTTCGAAATACAGTATTTCGGCGAGCCCCTGGGCATTCTCGTCGGCCCGGACCTCCAAACCGTTTCAGAACTCGTGGCGGAGGTTCTCATAGAAACCGAGGCGCTCGAGCCCTGGTCTTTCGGGGAACGCTTCGGCCCTTCGCAGGTCGTCGGGAAGCGGGTGATCGAATTCGGCGATCCGGACGGGGTACTCTCGGGATCCTCGACCATGCATGAAACCCTCTGCGAACTCGGGCCACAGGACCACTATTACGCGGAACCCCTCGGCGCGACGGTCAATCTGCACAAGGGAATCCTCGAGATACATTGTCCCACCCAATGGCCCTTCCACGTACGGGACGCGGTCTCCGCGGTCCTCGACCTCGATCCCTCCGACATAGTGGTACGCCAGACGAATGCCGGCGCCCACCTGGACGGCAAGATTTGGTTTCCCTCGCACATCGCCTGCCAGGCGGCCCTCGCGGCGGTGTTATGCAAACACCCGGTCCGTATCGCCTTCTCCCGGCAGGAAGATTTTCTCTTTACCCCGAAATCGGTACCCCTTGCCATACGTTACGCGACGGCGACGGGGGAGGACGGTTCCATCGAGGCGCTCTCCGCGAGAATACTGATAAACGCGGGTGCCTACAGCCCGCTCATCGACGAGGTCATCGACCGGGTGACCCTCGCGGCCCTCGGCTTTTACCGGGTTAAAAATTGGCGCAGCGAGACCTGGGGCCTCAGGACTAACATGCCCCCCATGGGCGTCCGCTCGGGCTGGGGCGAGGGTCCGGCGCTCTTCGCCCTCGAAAACCATCTCGCCACGGTGATCCGGGAGGG